>JAJDDV010000147.1 GCA_029260135.1 Phycisphaerae bacterium
GCCGTTCCGGGGCGGGCGGCATGTGACACGGGGCCAGAAACGCCGGCGGTACCACCGCCCGCCCGCCGGCGGTCGACCCCGTGGCGTCGCAAACCGAGACGACGCCGCCGGTAGTATACCGGCTAAACCGATAGACTACCATCTTTACAGGGGGCTCCGCAAGAAGGCTTGCCCCACCATTTCGCCGAACTGGCGGTCCCCTACACTTCGCGACAGGCTTTCCCCACGTTAGACGCCCCCGCGTTCCCACTTCCCGGCGTACGGTGTATGCTGTGGCCACCATGACGCCCCGGAACCCGAAATGGAAACGCCGCCGCCGAGTCATACGATGGGTCTTCGCCCTCCTCGCATTCGGCGTCGTGGGGCTCGTTGTGCGAGGCAGCGTCGTGGGCCTCTACAACGTAACGAAGGCCTCAGAAGCACCAACCCTCGTGATCGGCGACCGTGTCTATTTCAACCTGGCTGCCTATGACCTGCGCGTCCCCTTCACCGACTCGTCACTGTACTCATGGGGTAGTCCCGCCGCCGGCGACATGGTCCTGTGTCGACTGCCGGACCGTGAGGGGTTGTACATGAAGCGGGTTCTCGCCGTGGGCGGTGACTCCGTCCAACTGCAGCGGAATCGCCTCTCGGTGGGCGGCGTCAGCGCCACCTATCGCACGATCGACCCGGCAGATCTGAACGTCGACCTCCACGCCAACCGAACGGGAGACCGTTTCGCTGTCGAGCAGTTCGGCGCGAACCAGTACCTGATCTCGTACAACGCCGCCGACACCGCCGTCGCGAACTTCGGCCCACAGAAGGTTCCGGAAGGTCACTACTTCCTCGTCGGCGACAACCGCGACAACAGCTACGACTCTCGAACCGACACATGCGGCTATATCGCTCGAAACGCCATCCTCGCTCGGATGATCGGTAAAGGCCGGCGCCCCCCGTCAAGCCCGCCCACACCGTAAGAAGTGATTCAGCGCCCCTGCCGACGACGACGCAACTGCCCGCACGCGGCGTCCACGTCTCGGCCGCGACTCTTGCGCACCTGCACCGTCACACCGCGCCCGCTGAGCATGTCTGCGAACAACGCCACCGCCTCATCCTCCGGCTGCCGATAGACGAGCCCCGCGACCGGATTGTACGGAATCAAGTTGACGTTCGCCCGCATCCGCCGCGCGATCGTCACCAGCCGTCTCGCCTGATCAACACTGTCGTTCACGCCCCCCAGCAGCACGTACTCGATCGTCACTTCCCGCCCGGTCTGCGCAAAGTAATCTCGCACCGCCTCCGTAAGAGCCTCGATCGTGACCGTCTTGGCCCACGGAACCAACCGCTCCCTCAACTCGTCCGTCGGCGCATGAAGCGACAGCGCCAACGTAACCTGAAGGCCCTCCCGCGCGAGTTCTCGAATCTGCTTGGGGAGCCCCACCGTACTGACCGTGATCTTCCGCGCGCCGATCCCCATCCCCCATTCCGCGTTGATCGTCCGTAGTGCCCCCACCGTCGCATTGTAGTTGGCCAGTGGCTCCCCCAGCCCCATGAACACGACGTTCGACAGCCGCTCCCCCTCCTCGCACAGACTCCGTACCCGCATCGCCTGCTCGACAATCTCACCGGTAGTCAACTGCCGCTGCAGTCCGCCGATCCCGCTCGCGCAGAAAACGCATCGCACACCACACCCCACCTGGGTCGAAACACACGCCGTGCGCCGCCCGCCCTCCGGAATCAGGACACACTCGCTCGTAGCCCCGTCGCGCCAGCCCAGCAGCAGCTTGACCGTCCCGTCTTTCGCCCTTCGCCGGTCCAACTCTTCCGCTTGAAACACCGGAAGCTCATCGCTCAATCGCAAACGCAACGCCTTGGACACGTTGCTCATCTCGTCGTACGACGTCGCTCCCCGTTCATACGCCCACGCCAGGACCTGCTTGCCCCGGTAGGGCTGTTCCCCCCACGATACCAGCACACTCGACAGCGCGTCCGGATCGAGGTCCAGCAGACCCCGACGCGGACGCCGTCTCGACGGCGTATGGCTAGGTGCATCGTTCATCGCAGCATCCTAACGGCGATCGACCGCGCGCGTCCAATACCCTATGCAGATGTCGAATCGACTCTCCCGTCCGCTCTCTCCCGCTCGAGCCCGGTCAGCGCAGGTGCCCCGTCCTTGCGAAGCAAGGGTGGGGGACGGACAGATCACGCCATCGGCCACGACCCGTCCCAGTCCATGGCGATCACGGAACCATCATCGTATTCGTAGTACCGATAGCTGCACCATGCCCATTGCTCCGCCCGTTCCACAAGACCTCGGGTGATCGGATTCTTGTGTATGTAGTCCAGCTTGGCATGCAGCGTCTTCTCGCTCGTCACGTTGAAGTCGTAAGCGCGTGTCTTCCAGAACGGTTTTGCCCCAGAACCCAAGGCCCAGGCGTCCATCGGCGGGCGTCCCAGGGTCCGCGCCTCGCGCCAGATCGAGCGCAGCGCTTCTTTGCCGTGTCGCCCAGTGATCTGCTCGAGGTCGTGCAGCACGCTGGAAACCCCAACGGATTCATCCGCACCCACGGGCATGGGGAACAGCAGCAGATGCACGTGCTCTGGCATCGCGACGTACCCCACCCAGCGAATGCCCAGCTTGGCCCGTGTATGCTCCATCCCATCTACGAAAACACGCTTGACAGCATCGTGGCGGAAGAACTGCAACCGACGATAGCAGGAGATCGTCAGAAAATGAGCGTGACCATACTCATCGTATCGACGAAGCTCGCTCGGCATCCTCCCAGTCTAGCGGACATCGTGTCCGTCCCCCACCCTTCGCCAAAGGCGAAGAATGGGGCACCCATGCTTCCTTCAGATTCCGCCTCACGACGGACACCCTTGCGGTTCGGCTAGGAGTTCCTGCCATCAGGGCCTCCACCGGGACTTTCACCCAGCAAGTCGCATCCCGGGTCGCTTTCGCTAACCGGTTAGCAGCGTCAGGTCATGACGCTGCGCGTCATGCCTGACGCGCGCAAAAAGGAGCCCGGCGGGCGAACCCGCCGGGCTCCGAAAGTTGCCTCAAATCGCCGACCCGGTGGGCCGACCCTTAGGCGTTTAGTAGATCAGGATGTCGGCGCCGGTGAAGGTGACGTACTCCGCCGCCGTCATCGTCAACCGTGCGATCACGCGGATCGCATCGCCCGTCTCCACCGTCGTGGCCACGGTCGCCGTCGCCAGAATGTCGATGATCACCGCCTGGCCGGTCGTGGTGTCGTAGTACGAACCCACCACCGACGTGGAAGCCGTCAACCCGGTAACCGTCGACGTGCCGATCGCGGCGTTGAACGTCGCCTGGTCGCTCGCCTGCGTCGCCGTTCCGGTCGTCAGCTTGATGAACTGCGTCGTACCGACCGCGGTTGCACCCGCGTTGACGGCCTTCGACAACACATCCGTTGAACCTGCCGGCGTCGGAACCAAAGTAGCAGCAACACCACCACCCTGGGCAAAGCCCACGTTTCCGGCGGCCGCAAAAGTATTTCCGGCCGAGATGCCGAGGATGTCGCCCTCAGACCAGTCCGTGACCGTCGGGGCGGACGCCGGCGCACCGCTCGCGGTGCTGAAGTTGAAGCGGAACTGATCCGCGCCGCTGCTTCCCGTGATCGTATCGGCACCGGGCGTGCCGCCCGTGTCGATGATGTCCGCTCCGCTACCGCCGCTGATGACGTCAGACCCGGTGCCACCCGTGATGGTGTCAATCCCGGTTCCGCCGGTGATGTTGATCGTGTTGGCGGTACTTCCGGCCAGCGACAGCGTGTTCGTGCCGTTGCCCAAAGTCACCTGTCCACCGGCACCTACGGTCGAGAAAACTCCGCTGAAGTTGCCGGTGACCGCGCTGGCGTTCACCGTCGTAACCGCCGCCGCTCCCTGGCATGTTCCCATGGTCAGGTTGCTGCTCGCGGTGAAGGTGAACGACGTTGCGGACGTGCAGGTAAGCCCGCTGAACGTGGCCGGACCGTCGGCCACGGTGACATTCACCGTCTCGATGTTGGCCGCCTGCAGGGCAGCCGCACCGACCACGTGGCCGTTCGTCGTACCTGAAGCATTCAGCGCCGTCGTTCGGTTGCCGACGCTGATGTTCAACACATCACTGGACCCCGACGCCTGGTTCGACGTGTAGATCACGCCATTGTACGCCTGCGCGGTCTGCGTGTTGTCGCCCCGGAAGTTGAGGTCTGGCGTTCCAGGCACATTGAGAAACGTCAGTACGTTGGCGGTCTGACCGGAATCATCCTCGATGGTGATGTCGGTAAGACCCGTGACCCCACCCAGGTTGACGCTCGACGAGGCCGTCGCGTTGAAGCGCACCTCTTCGACGTTCCGCAACGGAAGTTGCGTACCGATGCTCCCGCCAAGCTGCGCCTGCAGGATGTCGGTTCCGTCACCCAGGTCGATGTATTCGGTCGCGCCGTCAGCATCTGCCCCGGTCAGCGTACCGGCGAAAATCACGGTGTCGTCACCGCTTCCCGTCGTCAGGTTCGTCAAGGCCACCGTCGCGAAGGTCGCGTAGGCCGTGCCGTCGCCGTCCACATCCGTACCCGTGCCGAGCTCCAGGTTGCCCGTCATGGTCGACCCATCGTACGTGAGGATCGTGTTGTTGTCCGGGACGACGTTCACTTTGAGATTCTGAGCACCGGCGAAGTTCGCCGTCCTCAGGCTCGTTCCCATGTTCTGGGTGAGCTGCGTCATCGTATTCGGCGCGTCACCGAGACTGGTGAAGTTCACCGTCTCGAATCCGTTCGTCGCCGTTGTCCGAATGATCGCCTGACCGAAGGTCGAGGCGTCGATCGAAAGATTGAACGCGTCGGCCGTGCCGGCCGTGATGCTGTCCTTCGCGATCGCGAAGTCGACGTTGACGGCGTTGCTCTGGACGTTCTTGACACCCATGTCCACGATGTTCTGGAGACCGTCGACGTCCAGCGTGACGGTGCTGCCGTCGCTGGTGATCTTGGTCGTCCCGGAAATGTTCGTGGCGTTGATGTTCGGGGCTGACGCCGTGAACACCGACAGGTTGATGTTCTCGATGCCCGCGATGGAACCCGGGACCACAGCCGCGCCGCCGTTGAGCGTGGCATTCAGCGTGTCATCACCGGCCAGGCCATTCGCCTTGTCGCCCGTCTGGAGCGTCGCCACCTGAGCGCCGGCGCCCGGACTGAACTCGAGCGGCGCATCGTACACGTCATCGCCCGCGCTGCCCAACAGGTTGTCCTGACCGAGCGTGAAGACGATCGCCTCACAAGCCGGGCAGGAGCAGACCGCCGCCGTATCACCCTCGTCACAGATCGGGGTCCCGGCAACACCCTGGCACGTGCAATCCGTATCGGCACACGGATCGGTACCGGCGACGCAGTTGCCGTCGACATCACACGTTTCCGCACCGTTGCAGAATACGCCGTCATCGCAGTCGGCATCCTCGACACACGCTACTGCCGGATCGCACACGCCGTCGGTCTCATTGCAGCTCTCTTCCGCCGCACAGGGGTCGCCGGCGGAGACGCAGTTTCCGTCCACGTCGCAGGTCTCGGCACCCGTGCAGAACAGACCGTCGTCGCAATCGACCGCGGTGTTCTCGCAGACGTTGTTGACACAGGCGTCGTCCGTGCAGGCGTCGCCGTCGTCACAGTCCTCCGCCTGATCACAAGGAATGGCGACACAGGCGCCATCCACGCACTCCTCGCTCACGTCGCAGACGATGTCGGTGTTCGCACACCCGTCCGTCGCATCGCAAGTGTCGGTCGTGCAAGCATCGGCGTCATCGCAGTCCAGATCGGTTCCGGCTACGCAGGACGTATCGACGCACGTCTCGGCGCCGTTGCACACGTCGCCGTCATCACAGTCCGCATCCTCTGCACACACCGCCGCACAAACACCGGCGACCTCATCACATGCTGTTCCAGCCACGTCGGCACACGGATCGCCGGCGCTGGCACACGCGCCATCGACACACGCTTCCACGCCGTCGCAGAAGATCCCGTTGTCCGCACACGGGTTGTCGTCTGAACACGGTGGAACCGTTGGGCAGCCCGTCACAAACATCATCACACCGAAGGCGCAACACAGCGCTCCCCAGCGAGACACAGCACGCACCCGTGCGGCAAGCCTGACATTTCCTTCATATTTCGAACCTGACATTCTGTTTGACCTCCAGTTTCGAGATTGTGGCGTGCTACGTCTCACACGCTGTTAGTCTCCAGGGAGAAAATCACCCAAACGATAGAGCAAAGCGCAGCTCCAGCCGCTTCGTCACCGTACGCCGGTGAACCCGCGTTCCGTAAACCACGTTAGCTGTCGATACTGATCTCGTCGTAAGCCACACCCTATGTGTGCGGTCTCGAACCTTTCAACGCACTATGAGTTGGGGGCGTTCATCGATCCGGCAACGCGCCGATGCCGAAACGACCGCCTCCGTCCGTGCCGTTGAAACCGCGCCTTTCCCCGTCACACACGTGCACGGACTGCGTCGAATGCCGCGGGCGAATTGTAGGAATCGGCCATGTCACGTCAACCGCCAACTCCAAAAGTTTTTGTCGTTTATTCCGCGCCACGATCGCCGTCCCCGGCCTTAACGTACCGGCTGCACTGTTTCTACGGACGTTGCAAGCTCATCGGTCCGTTCGGTCTCGAAGCTTGAACAAAGATGGAGAATTCGCTCGTAACCTGTTTCCTCAGGGGCATTTGCGCAAATCCGACGACCTACTCACAAGCCCCGCACTGCACTAACCTCTTTCCTCTGCGGCAATTACGAAACTCACAGCCTCAACGCTTTTGAGAAGCTGCGCAGCTTGACGGCGTAACCACCGACCCGGCCCGTTTCGCGGACCGTTGGTCCCGCCGGCGAATCGACCGCCGCCCTCTCGCCGCGCAACAGCGATCCCCCCACGCCGGCCACGCCTCCACAGAGTGTACGCGGGATAGAAATGTCCGTCCGCAAAGAGATGGACCACGAAAACGAGGGGTTTTCCAGTCACCCCGGCCTGGTTCCACGGAGGGGCTTCTACCTACGGGCCGATACCTCGACGCAGATCCTCGACCAGATCGAGAACGCAGACCGCAAGTGCGTCCTTGGTCCCTCGCACCGCCTCCGACCAGCCCTGACCCGCCCGAAGAACCTCGATCTCGCCCGCGTCGGCGTCGATGGTTGCCGGACGGTTCAACACGATGGCGTCACACCCCTTGCGATCGAGTTTGTCCTCCGCATGCGCATGATGATCATGGTCCTCCAGAGCGAACCCGACCACGACGCGATTGCCTTTCACGCGACCCAAACGGGCGCAAATGTCCTCCGTCGCCTCCAGCGCGACGCGCCCCGGCGCCAGAGCTTTCGGCAGCTTGCAGTCCGCCCTCACCGTCGGTCGATAGTCGCAGACCGCCGCAGCCATGACAGCCGCATGGCACTCGTCGAATCGACCGACCGCCGCGTCGAGCATCTCCTTCGCGCTGACGACACGGATGCACTCCACTCCCGTGAGTGGCGCTCGATCGACGGGACCGGAAATGAGAACGACCGCATGACCCCGCCTCGCGGCCTCCGCAGCCATCGCATAACCCATCTTCCCGCTCGACGCGTTGGAAAGGAAACGAACCGAATCGAAATACTCGCGGGTAGGACCGGCGGTTATCAGGATATGCATGAAGAGGACGACCCCCGGGATGTGCTCATGGACAACGCTCCGATGGACAACGCTCCGAGCCGCGGGCGGAATGAAACCCGCCGGCGGCGGGGCCCGCGCGACTTCTCGCCGCTCAGGGGGCGGCCGATGGCCCCCCATTCGAAAAGGAGAATCGATCTACGCACGCTGCACGGCGCGCTTCGGCGGGTGTTCCAGCAGCAGCGTCGCAGCCTCGTCAACAAGCGCAGCCGCTTCCACCATACGGCCCGGACCCACCGTTCCGCACGCCAGGCGACCCTCCGCAGGACCCACCAACGCAACGCCCCGATCCTTCAACGCGGCGCAGTTGGTCTGAACGGCCGGGTTCTCCCACATCCGCGTGTTCATCGCAGGAGCCACCAACAAGGGCGAAGCCGCACTAAGCACCAACGTGCTCATCAAGTCGTCGGCGATACCGACGGCCATTTTCGCAATGATATTGGCGGTCGCCGGCGCGACCACAATCAAGTCGACGGCGTCGGTCAGGCTGATATGCTGAATGTCGCACGCTTCGTCGGTGTGCCACAGACTTGTCAGCACGCGTCGACCGGTTAGCGCTTGGAACGTCAGAGGCCGAACGAACTTCCGGCCCGCTTTGGTCATGGCCACCGTCACGCCCGCACCACGCTGTACCAGCGTCGAAACGGCGTCACACACTTTATAGGCGGCAATCCCCCCACAGACGCCCACCAGGACCTCATAACCCTCCAAATCCGTGCTATGGGCGGCGTCAGGCCTCGGCATCCCCTTCACTCTCGCGGGAATCCTCCACGGCCTCCAGGTCGATCTTACCTTCAACGATCTCCTGGACGACCACCTCCAGATCGGTCAGACCCTTGGTCTCGACCATAGGCCGAGCCCCCTGCATCAGTTGAAGCCAGCGACGTTGAATCAACGCGCACAGCTTGAACCGACCACCGAACTGAACGATGATGTCATCGTTCTTGAAAGCCTCAATCATGACTGGCCGCTCTCCTGTTCAATGAGCCTCTTCACTTCGTCGATCGTCGAGTCCAGATCGTCGTTCACCACGAAATATCGATACGCGCCGCTGTCACGCGCCGTCGCAATCTCACCATCCGCCTCCGCCAGACGCCGGGCAAGCTGTTCATCAGCTTCCGTCTTGCGCCCCTCCAACCGAGCCCGAAGCGACGCCATGTCCGGCGGCAACACAAAAATACGCACGGAATCGGGCTTTCGCTCCGCAACCTGAATGCCGCCCTGAACGTCGATCTCCAGGATGACGTGACGACCCTTCGCCAGCGCCGACTCGATCGGCGCTCGCGGCGTTCCATACCGCTCGCCGATGTACTCGGCACTCTCGAGAAACGCGCCCGCCGCCTCACGCGACGCGAACGCCTCGCGGGTGACAAACTCATAGGCGCCACCATTCGTCTCGCCCGCCCGCGGCGCTCGAGTCGTCGCCGACACGCTCCACGCCGCACCGGGCAGCTGCGCCAGCAACGCCTCGCAGATCGAGGTCTTCCCCGTCCCCGACGGACCGCTGATCACAATCAGGCGACCTCGACCCGACATCGAAGAAGCCTCGCGGTCACTCGACATTCTGGGCCTGCTCCCGCAAGCGATCGATCCAACCCTTGATCTCCACGACGCTTCGGGCGATCTCGGCATCGTTACTCTTCGACGCGATCGTGTTCGCCTCCCGGAGAAGCTCCTGGTTCAAGAAGTCCAGCGTTCGCCCGACCTGCTCACCGCGCTCGCACAACTGTGCAAATTGATCCAGATGCGATCGCAGACGCGCGATCTCCTCACTGATGTCGCAGCGCTCGGCGAAGATCGCCACTTCCCGCATCAGACCGTCCGTCTCCAGCTCGAGACCGCCGCCCTTCAGAAGCGTCTCGACACGCGTCTTCAATCGCGCGTGATACTCATCCACGACATTCGGGGCGCGAACCTCGACCCGCGCCAGCAGCGCGCGAACGGCATCGCACGAACCACGAAGATCCTCCGCCAGAACGTCGCCTTCCTTCCGCCGCATCGCGATCAGATCATCGAGCGCGCGATGCGTCAGCGCTTCAACGATCTTCCGCTGGAGATCCCGCGCATCGTCGTCCGGCGCCGCACTGCCGCAAACGCCCGGAAGCGTCGCCGCCGTCGCCAGATCAACCGTCCCCTGCACACCCGTCGGAAGATCCACCTGCGAGAGCTGATCCACGTAGTGCTTCAACGCAGCCACGTTGATCGGCGCAACACCCGACGTACCCTCGCTGTGAACTCGAAGCGTAAATGTCACGCTTCCGCGAGCTAAACGGGCCCGAAGGACCCGATCCATGTCACCTTCCAGAAACTGCAGAAACTCCGGCAGCTTGATCGAAAGCTTGAGGTACCGATGGTTGAGGCTCCGCAGCTCGAGCGCATAGCAGACAGCCGCGTCCACCTCCTGCACGCCTGCGTAGCCCGTCATCGATTGGATCATGGGCTCGGTGGATCCTCTTGCGGGGTCTCCGAACCGCCACCTTCAGCCGCCGGCGAACCGGCGGGTGGGGGCGTCGTCTCCGGCGCTGCAGCCTCGCTACCCTCAGCCTGCCCCTCGACCGCGGTCGAGTCGCCGGTTGCCGTGTCGCCCGGCTCAGCGCCGGTCGGGGCACCCGCTGCACCGTCGCTCCCAGACGGCGTCACAGCGCCCGTCGGCGGAGTCACCGGAACCACCTGAATCGGCAGTGCCGAACCCGGGTCACCACCGGGAACCGTCGACGGAAGCTCAGGGACCTCGCCGATGGTGATCGTCGGCTCCGGCGGCGCAATCGGCGACTTGTCAAACGCGAAGTTGTTGACCACCGCCAGCAACAGGAAAACCGCCGCGACCGCCACCGTGATCCACGTCAGCACATCGCCCGTCTTGGCGCCGAACGCGCTCGAACCACCCCCACCGCCGAACGCACCGGCCAGACCGCCACCGCGACCTCGCTGGAGCAAGATGACCAGCATCAGCAGGCCACACACGACGATCATGAGCACCGCAAGCAGAAACTGCGGCCAATCCATGGATAGAACTCCAAACTCATAAGGAAGAAAAACGACTCAGATAACCGAACGCCGATCGCGGCGACCGCTGAGGTCGTTTCAATAACCCGTCGAATAGGCGATATCAACCGCCCGCGCGGGGACCGTGAGACTACGACGCCGCAGCAGCCTGCGAGGCGCCGGCCCCGATGATAGCGAGAAAATCCGCCGCGACCAAGCACGCGCCGCCGACAAGTGCTCCGTCAATATCCGGCTGAGAAAGTAGATCGCCCGAATTCGCCGGTTTTACGCTCCCTCCGTACAGAATTCGCAGCCCATCGCCTGTCGGACCATCGTAAATCGACCCCAGAAGCCCCCGAACAAAGGTGTGGACCTCCTGGGCCTGATCGGGGGTGGCCGTCTTGCCGGTCCCGATCGCCCAAACCGGCTCATAGGCGATGACCAGCCGCTCCGCCGGCACATCCGCCCCCAGAACCGCCCGAAGCTGCGCCTCAACAACCGCCTGCGTCCGCCCCGACTCACGCTCCTCCAGCGTCTCTCCGACGCAGTAGACCGCACAGAGGCCGCCCGAGACCGCCGCACGGACCTTCTTCGCCAGAGTAGCGTTCGTCTCGCCGAACACATGACGCCGCTCACTGTGCCCCAGAATCACGTGCGTGGCACCCGTGTCTTTGAGCATCGCAACCGACGTCTCGCCCGTAAACGCCCCCTGTGCCTCCTCATGGGCGTTCTGAGCCCCCATCAGGATCGGCGTTCCCGCAATCGCCTTGGCCATCGGGAACAGCAGATAGACCGGCGGGCAGATCAACACCTCCACACCCGTCATCTCCCCCATCCCCTCGCGGATGCCCGTCACCAGCTCCCGGGCCTCGGCGAGCGTCTTATGCATCTTCCAGTTGCCGGCGATCATTGGCGTACGCATGATTTCAGGTCTCCAGAGGGTCTGACCGCGCTTCCCGATTCAAACCGACGGTAACGAGGCTGTGCCACCACAGGGCAGCAACTCCATCCTACCCCATCGTCTTCAGGTTGCCCAGCCTCCAGGCGTCGCACGACGCGGGCTCTCCTCGTCATCGTCGCGACCCCAAAGGGTAACGCGATGACCCACCACGTCCGAGATTTGTCGAATCTGCTCCATCAGCTTCACGAAGTTCCCCGGCAACACCGCCTGCGGACCGTCACACAACGCGCGATCCGGGCAGCTATGAACCTCGACGATCGCACCAGCCGCACCCGCCGCGATCCCCGCCAGCGTCAGCGCCGGAACCAGATCCCGCTTCCCCGCCGCGTGCGACGGATCGATGAACACCGGCAAATGCGAACGCTCCTGGATCACCGGAACCGCCGACACGTCCAGCGTAAAACGAACCTCGTCGGCAAATGTTCGAATCCCACGCTCGCAAACGATGACCCGGTGATTCCCCTGACTGAGTACATACTCGGCCGACATCAGCAGTTCGGTGATCGACGCCGCCAACCCACGCTTGATGAAGACCGGCTTGTCCGTCTTACCCACCTCGAGCAGCAGGTTGAAGTTCTGCATGTTGCGCGCGCCGACCTGAAAGATGTCCGCGTACTCATACACGATCGCCACATCACGCGGATCGACCACCTCCGTGATCGTCGGCATGTTCAACTCGTGACCCGCCTCCTGGAGAAGCTCCAGCCCCTCTCTGCCCATGCCCTTGAACGAGTACGGTGACGATCGCGGCTTGTACGCCCCGCCCCGAAGAATCGCCGCTCCCGCATCGCGAACCGCGCGACCCACCTCAAACAGAACCTCACGGCTCTCGATCGCGCACGGTCCGGCGATGATATTCACGTGCGGACCACCGACCCGAATCCCCTTGATATCGAGAATGGTATCCGCCTCATGGAACTCGCGCGACGCGAGCTTGTACGGCTGCGTGATCGCCATCACCTCGTCGACGCCGGGGAGCTGCCCGAGCTGCTCGCGACTGCCGACGATCTTGGCACCGATCGCCCCGACGATCGTGCGAAACTCACCCTTCGACAGGTGCGGCGTAAGCCCCAGCTCGCTCACGCGATCCACCACGCGCTGCACGTCAGCCGCCGCGGCGCTGGCTTTCATGACGACAATCATGTCCATGGTGAAGGCACTACCGTTGAGTCCATCGCAAATCGCAACTCTGCCGGCGCGGATCCTCTCGCGCAAACACGAAACGACCACCCAACAACGCAGCCGACCCTACCGCGCCACACCGAAACTGTCAAAAAAACAGCAGCCCACGCATCATCCTCCGACGCAACGTCATCGAACTCGCCGCAAGCCCTTCAACCCCGCCATCGAGTGCCCGTCGTTGCCCCTTCTGCCGTTCCCTCGCCACCTTCGGCGCGCGCCTTTCACCGGCGTCGTGATGACCCACGCAGACAATGGAACATGCCACACTCATGGCACTGACACCATCCCAGCTGAATCTTCAGTGGTAGAGGCATAAGACACTCCCTGACAAGCCGCCGAAATAGCACTGGAAACGGGTCCGCCATTGTGGTACACTCTCCCCAAAGGAGGTGAATGGTGCATCCACGAGGCCAATCCACATACGTTGCGGCTATCACCGCCATGGCCATCCTCTGGGTATTTTCCACCACCGCGATCGGACAACCACCCGAAGCACCCGCCACGGAACCGCCGAACACATCGAAGATGGCACCGTCACCTGACACGCCGGGCGAAGACACCACCGACCCACCCTCGGAAACCGAACAACAGGTCCAACTCCATCCCCTCCCTCCCGGCGTCGTATTTCAGAAACACGTGACCTCGCCGGGACGACCCACCGCCGCCAACAGCGCTACCGACACCGACACATCCCGAATCGCCGACCCGAGCAATCTCGTCTACAGCAACACC
>JAJDDV010000148.1 GCA_029260135.1 Phycisphaerae bacterium
TCGGATACGCTCACCTGCACGGACGACGCCGCTTTGGACGATGCGGACGGTGATGGTGTCTGGGACTGCAACGACACCTGCATCGGCGACGACGCGCTGATCGGTCTTCCCTGCGACAGCCCGGTTGACGCCGACAATTGCGCGTCAGGGCTCAACGACTGCGCCTCCGGCACGCTCACCTGCACGGATGATGCCGCCCTGGACGATGCGGATGGAGACGATGTTTGGGATTGCGACGACGGTTGCCCGAACGATCCCACAAAGCCCGCCCCCGGGCTCTGCGGTTGTAGTGATGCACCGACAGACTGCGGGGACGGACGGATCTGTACGTTGGATTCGTGCCTCGAAGGCGTTGGGTGTATCAACGATGGAACCGGCATGACGATCGATTGCGACGACGGTGACACTTGCACAGCCAACGACGTCTGCCAAGGCGACGCGTCTGGCACCTGTACCGGTACCTGGTGCGTCCTTGACCTGGACGGAAGTGGTGTAATGGGTACGGGCGATTTCGGCTTGTTCGCCGCGTGCTTTGGATCGTGCTATCCGAACGGGGATTCCTGCCTGGCGTCCAACGTAGACGACGATCCAGCTGGATGCGTTGGCACCGCTGACTTTGCCGCGTTTGTCGGCTGCTGGGGTTTGACGTGTGGCGAATGCGCCGGCTGCGCGGGTACCGGTAATGCTGGAAGCGGAGGGGGAGCTTCCCTGTCTCCGATCGCGTCCACACGGAAATCCGCCTCCGTGCAACTGGTGGCCGTCAAGGAGCATACGCCTGACGAGTGGCGAGAGCACCTGCCACGAACCAATCATTCATTTTCAGTCAACGAGGAGTTCTACCTTGAGGTCTGGGCGCGCCGGACCGCCTCTCAAAACGAAACGGTAAGTGGTCTCGCGTCCACGTATGCGGACATAACCTATGACCACCGAATCGCGTCTGCCGAAGAAGTCGTTCCCGGAAGCCTCTTCGGCACGTTTGCCGGCGGGGAGGTGTTGCCGTCCGGTGGACTCGTATCTGCACTGGGCGGATGCGCTCTGCTCGGGGAGGAGTCACTCGGGACAAATGGAATGTGGGTCCGGGTTGCCACGGTCGTCATGCGTGCGAAGAGACCCGGTATGGTCACACTCCAAGCAGGTCCGAGTGACGAAGTGCACGGTGTGGCCATCGTCGGCGCGTTTGCCAACATCGACGTTGCACAGATCGACTTTGGGAAAATTGACCTTGAAGTACGCAGACTACCCTGGAAAGTGAGACGCGAACGGCGGTGATCCACGATCGAATGCCCAACGGCGTGCGTCAACTTGCCGCCATTGGAGGCTCGAAGACCTTCACGGTGTTCGGTGCGGGCCAGGTTCAAGACCCGTAACCGGCCGCAACGAAAAGGAGACGAAGGAATGAGGCTGGATGGTCTGGGCAAACAGGGAGCATGTCTCGCTGCCGGCGTATGCATGGCGGCGTTCATGGTCGCCACTGCTCGTGGCGATGGAAGTCCTGCTGGTATCATGGCCGCGATTGAACTTCGGGCAGTCTCGGAGAGCGGCGTCGATGACGTGGTGTCTGCCTTGTCCGATTCGCAGGACATCTTCGCTCCGGGGTCCACGATCTTCGTCGAGGTCTGGGCGCAGACGAGCCAGTCAAATGGCTTCTCGTCGGTGTCGGCGGATGTCATTTTCGACCCTGGGCTGGCCCGTGTCGAGAGTGTCACGCACACGGCACTTTTTTCCGAACTTCGGAACGGAGTCATCGATAATGTGATCGGCCTCGTGGACAATCTAAGTGGCTCACACCTCGGAACGTGCGGTGACCAAGTCGGCGTCGCACCGAATTGGAGCCGGGTGGCGATCATCCAGCTGACCGCAAATGCTGCGGGAACGTTGGTGCTCCAGGCATCGGGTACGGGCTCTGCGGTGTTCGGCACCGCGCTTTGTGGCCTCGGCGACCTGGATCCGGCGACCATCACGTTTGGAGCCTCCACCGTTCAGATCTTCGACCAAAATGTTCCGACCGTCTCCGCATGGGGCTTGATCGCGTTGACGCTGCTAATCGTCGTGACCGGAACGCTCGTGCTTTCGAGCCGGCTTCCTCGCGACCAGAATGGCCGTACTACCTGGACAGGAACCGCGTGACCGGGGCCGAAGATCGGATCCAGACCCCATGATCGGATCATTCGATCTCTGAGTCTGATAGGAAGCTCAGGTTCTCGTGAAGAGACGGCACGGGATGGCCGCCGTGGAGGTTCCGAGTTCGGTAGCCGTGTCTGCGGGCGTAGGCGAATAGACCCGCCCATTCGTCGGCCCGCGATGGCGCTCTTGCTCCGGCCTGCGATTCGGAGAGCAGGTTGGCGAGGTGTTCATGTACCTACGTACACTCCGTTGCATTGCCAAATCGGGATGTTGCCGTCACCATCGCGACAATCCCAATGCGAACAGCCTCCGGCAGTTTCAGCCACACCCGGGCAACTTCAGCCAGCCCGGGCGCTTTTCGTTCGACGTCGGTAAACCAAGCGGTAGACCCAAGAGGCCGGTTGCCGTAGGTCATTTCAGGGTCACAACTTACGAATTTCGAGCATCGGCCTACGGAAACGAAGGTTAGCGGTTCGAGTCCACTGCGACACGATGAAACCCCCATGGGCCCCGACATCGTCGGTCGCGCATCGTGCCCCCTCCGTAACCCCAAGAACCAGCCGACTCAATGCCAACCGAGGGATCCGTTTACGGGGAAAGGTCGCGCCGGGTCCCCGACGTATCTTCGTCCGGGCCCATTTCGATACAAGCCATGACGGCGCGCAGCATCTGGGTCGCAGCCGAGGTTTCGTCTACCGTGACCGAATCGGCACCGACCTCCATGAGACCCGCCTGTTTGCTGACGACTCGGGTCCTTGCCGCGATGAAGATATCCGGCGCTCGCCGTCGTGCAACCGCACAAGCGCGCAGCACAGCCTCTTCATCCGGAATGGTCAAAACAAGGGCATGCGCCTTTCCGATTCCGGCTGACTCCAATACTTCGACGTTACCGACATCACCGAAGATGACGCGTCTTCCCTTGCGCGACTGCTCTTGAACGGTGGCCGGGTTGAGTTCGACAATCACAGCGTCGACGCCGACGCGCTCGAGCTGCTCCGCAATGAGACACCCGATGGGACCGTAACCTGCAATGATGACATGCTTCCCGCGGTTCAACGGGCTTGGCCCCGAACCACTCGGGTCCCGAAGAAGCGAGGACTTGACCCAGGGAGCCGTCCCTATGGCGGCACCCACACGCGCGAAACGACCGCCGAGCTCGACCAACGCAGGCGTCAGGACCAACGAAATGACGACAATGGCGATCGCAGTCGCCGTCGTCGCATTGTCAATGATGCCCTTGTCGTGTGCGGCGCCGAGAACGATCAGGCTGAACTCGCCCGCCTGCGCAAGTGAGAGCCCTACCGCAATCGCGATGCTCGCGGTGGTGCCCAGTGCCCAGCAGACACCGGAGATCAGGGCGGCCTTGAAGGCCATCATCACCGCGCCGCCCGCAAGAATGACCCACCACCACTGGGCCACGATGCTCGGGTCCAGCTTCATGCCCAGGGTCGTAAAGAAAACGGCGATGAAGATGTCGCGTAGCGGTCCGATCTGACCGCTGAGTTGATGGCGGAACGGCGTACCCGCGAGCATGAAACCCGCCAGAAACGCGCCCATCTCCAGGCTGAATCCAATGGCCTGTGCAACCACGGCGGTTAACAACGCCGCCGCCACGCCGGCCAGCGTCATGACCTCCAGCGATCGCCCCTTGAACGACTCGCGGAGAACTCGAGGGAGGACGAGTCGACCCACGACGATGAGGAGGGCCACAGCACTCACCCGCAGGATGGCCTCGACGGCGAACTGCAGCGCACCCCCGTCACCGGTGAACCGAACGGTCGTACCCGCGGTCGGCGTCATATCGGAACCCGCCCACGCGGCCAGTGCCGGAATCGCCGCCAGCATTCCCAAGACGATGAGGTCCTGAATCACCAGGATCGACAGCGCCAAACGCCCGCGCATTCGGCGAAGCTCACGACGCTGCGTGATGATCCTCATGACCAGCGCGGTCGAGGAGAGTGCCAGCGCCATGGAGACGGCCAGCGCCGCGGGCGGCGCCAGTCCGAACCAAACCGCGATCGGCCATCCGGCGCCAACCGAGAGAAGACACGATCCGATACCGGCCGCGATCATGTGCGCCAACCGGTGCTTGAGAACCGAAAGGTGAAGCTCGAGTCCGATCCCGAACAGGAGAAGAATGATAGCAAGGTGCGAGATGGCCCCCAAACCTTCAGGCGAAGGCACCAAGCCGAGGGCGCGGGGACCGACCACGGCCCCGGCGATCAGGTAGGCGGGAATCGCCGCCAGGCGCATCGGCTGCATAACCACCGCAACGAGTGCGGCGCTCACGAGAATCACAACCAGGTCCGTAATGATGGCCCAGTCGGCATCGGACGCGGCAACCAACATGCTGGGGCTCATGAGCTGATTCAACCTGGAGTCAGCCTGACAACGTCCTGCAGAGGTGCAGGCGAGCGAGTCTTGCGCGGGGCGCGATCACCCGCAACACTTTCCCTTTCACGCCCATACTATCCGGTCCGAGTCGCTTGGGCCACAAGCGGCATGTTTCAGGAGGATCCTGGTCAGAGCTGCGCCGAATGGGTAATCTCGACCGAAACGCATCGTGCTTGGGCGCCGATATAGGTCGGCACGTGGACCCGTCCGCACCAATCTCAGAAAGCGATCCGCCGCTTGGGCTCGCAAGCGCAAGAGTCAGCGAAGACCGACCGGACAACGGACGGAGACAAGCCCGCAAGGAAAGGCGACAATGGCCATGGAAAAGCGAAGCCTACTCACCTCACTCACTGTCGTTCTCGTCTTTGGTGGCGGCCTTGTCACCCGGGCGGGCCGGATCCCGCCGCCGTCAAAAAAGCCCGCTTTCGAAGTTCTTCCCGCGGCGCTCGTCGACCGGGCGGAGGCCATCCGTGAGCGCGCGCCAACAGAGTCGAAGGCCTACGACTTCCTCCACGATCTGACGTCTGAAATAGGCCCGCGCTTCAGCGGCTCTGCAAACGACCGCCGTGCGGTCGAGTGGGCACAGCGCAAGCTCAAGCAGCTCGGCTTCAGCAACGTTCGTGCCGAGGAGGTCACCGTGGCCCGATGGCACCGGGGCGAGGCAACGGGAGAGATCGTGTCACCTGTGCAAAGGTGGGTACAGCCTTTGGCGCTGGGCGGTAGCGTTGCGACACCTTCAGGGGGTATTGAGGCCGAGGTCTTGGAGGTCGCGGGGCTCGAGGAACTGGCGAAGCTTGAACGCGCTGCGGTGGCCGGAAAGATCGTCTTCCTCAACCACCGGATGCGCCGCTCGCGCGACGGTACGGGCTACCGAGAGGCTGCGCCGAACAGGCGCCACGGCGCTGCCCGGGCGGCGGAGCTGGGCGCAGCCGCAGCCCTCATCCGCTCGGTGGCGACGTCGACCACCCCCGAGGCCCACACCGGAATGACACATTATGAGGAGGGCGTTCCTCGCATCCCGGCGGCAGCACTTTCGAACCCCGACGCCGACCTTCTTGAAGAACAGTTCGGTGGGGGTAAGACCGTGCGTTTCCGGATCGAACTCACTTGCCGCGACCTGCCCAACGGGACATCGGCCAACGTCATCGGTGAGATTCCGGGCCAAGAGCGTCCGGAGGAGATCGTCCTTCTCGCCGCCCACCTCGACTCCTGGGATGTCGGAACCGGAACGCTCGACGACGGTATTGGGTGCGCCATCATCACCGACGTGGCGCGCTTGATCGGCGAGCTCAAACCGCCACCGCGCCGCACCATTCGGGTCTTTCTTGCCGCGAACGAAGAGTTTGGCCTCGCCGGCGCCCTGACCTACGCCAAGAAATACGCTAGCGATGTCAAGCTTCACGTTGCGGCGATGGAGGCTGACTTCGGCGCCGGTCGCGTGTGGGGGATGCGCTCGAGGGTGGCCGATGAAGCGCTTCCGGCGGTGCGCGACCTTGGCCGGTTGTTGGCACCGCTCGGCATTGAGTACCTCGGCAACTACGCCTCCGGAGGTGCTGATCTCCTCCCGCTTCTGCGGTATCGGATTCCGCTCTTTGAATTCCCACAGGATGCGACCAAGTACTTTGACGCCTATCACAGTGCGAATGACACACTCGACAAGGTCGATCGCGACGACCTGTCGCAGATCGTCGCTGCCTACGCCGTAGTGACCTTGGTGGCGGCTGAGTTCGAAGACGGGTTCGGCCGGGCGCCCAAATTCAACGGCCAGTGGCCGTACCCGTTTGACCGGCTCTTCGAGGGCAAGGACTTGCCGCGGTGAAGCCGGCCCACCATCGAATTACCGGGGTCCAACGAACGACGGCCGGTGTGCCGCGCCGGCAGCACCGACCGTCATGAACTCGGTGAACAGAAGGCTCTGGTCATCATCGCCGCGGAGTCGCGCCCCCTACTTCAACGGCGATCCCTCAGACTCCACCAAATGCACGGGTGTTCGCGCCCGCATCGGCTGCGACGCGGCAGCCGGCGCACAAAGCGCCGGTGACGAAGGCGTAAACGGATAGCCTGCTCCGCCGAACGCCGCCAGTATGGCCACGGTTTCGTTCACGGTGACCTTTCCATCCAGCGTTTCGACCGGGTTTGTCGTTACGCCCAGCATGTCGACACGCGCTTTGATCGGAAGACCTCCCGGCGCGCCACCGCCCGCGACGAACTTCTGCAGGACAAAGACGGTGTCCTCGACGGCTACGGTATCGTTGACGGCTCGCGCTTCGCCCGAGGCGAGTTCGGCAATATCGCCCCAGCCGGCCGAAACAACCTCCGTCGGGAGCCCGAAGTTTTGTTCCACCGCCAGGTCGCAACTATCGTCGACCAACTGGACTGCATAACGTGACTCCGCCGAAACGCCCCCGCCACCCGGCTGAAGGGTGCTCGGCACGATGAACTCGCCACGGACCCAGAGGATGGAATCACCGAACGTCCCCTGCCAATCGAGCCAAAAGGGATCACACTGCAGCGTCGCGGAAAGGAAGGTGTTCTCACCCGCATTGGGGCCGGGTGTATCGAAGCCGCGTCCGGGAAGCTCACTGTATTCCACCGGCGGGCCGACCCACATCGACTGTCCGTTCCAAACGTCGAACGGCGGCGCCAGCGCGACAGCCTTCACGCGGATCGCCTGCGTTCTGGTTGGCGCGACTGAGCTCGTGCGAACGCCGATCATACGCTGCGTTCGAAGCGTGACAGGCACATCACCCGCATCGAGAACCTCGGCCAATACCGCCTGACCGGAGAAGAAACAGTCGACGTGAGGACACGCGTAGACTTCGAAGTCATCGAGATACCATCCGTCAACGCCGAAGCATCCGTCCTTGCCCAGATCAAACCGAAACTGAACGGTATCGCCGGCGAGAACCAGACCCGTCAGATCGACCACGGAGGTTCCCCAACCGCCGCCGACGAGCGGTTCGCCCGTAAACGCAACCTCGCCCGCCATCGGGTTTGTGGTATCACTGGTGTTCAGCGATCCGTTGTAGGCGTTGAAGGTATAGGCCTCTTTCGGAACGAGTTGCCAGGCGCCGCCATTCACACTGATCTTCAGATTGCCGCCGTCGCCGAACGCCTCTGTCGCCACGTAGTGCGTAAACGACACGCCATGAGAATCATACAGACCCATGGGAGTCGAGATGACCGGACTGAACAGTGAGTGCGTTGCAGCCTCGTCCTGACCGACACAATCGCCGATGCTGCGGTCTTCAACAAACCAGGCGGTTCCGGACCGGCCAAACGGAAGACCCCCGGACTGCTGGCCCCAGTCGTAGGGCGTCGGTGGTCCGGAGTTGGAAACCGCCCATCCGTTCAGACCCGACTCGAAGTCGTCCGAGAAGACAGGCAGTGCGCCCGAACATCGCGCCGGCGGCGGACCGGTATCGAGAATCTCACTCCTCCCACACGCGCCCGGCGTGTTCATTTCCACGGCCCGTAAGGCCTTGTCCACTTCGACGGCGTCGGCGACGGTAAACGTTCCGAAGGCCGAACCGTCACGCGGATCCGTGATCGTCATCCCGATCAAATCCGTCGCCGATTGATTCAACGCGGTGTACGCATCCTCGAAGTCCGACGTCCACGTCAGATAGTTGGTCACTGCGCGGTGCCACACAGCCCCCGCCTTGAACAGGCCAATCGGATTCACCGAGTAACCATTAAAGACCTTCCCGTCGGTCAAAATCGCGAACGCGTGATTCGGGATTCCACTCCCGCTATGAACGCCGCCGTTGTCGCTGGGATTACAGATCTGAAAGGGATGGTTCGCCGTGTCCGGATCCGCCATGCACGAGGGCTGCCACATGTCGCGAATCGCACCCCCGAACCCCGTTGCGTCTTCGCCGGTCAGCCAGCGAACCTCGTTGCTGGAGTTTCCGCGAAGCGTCACGTTGACAGTGCCACCCGCCGCGGCGCCCTTGACGACGTTTCCGTCGGCCAGCGTAATCCCCACCGAAGGGATCGCGACCAGCGGATCGCCGCCGCCCATCGGCGCCGGACCTCCGCCCACATTGTTGGCCACGATCACCGCGATGGCGCCCTGGTCCTGGGCATTGAGTACCTTTTCCGTGAAGAAGCATTGGCCGCGATCGATCAAGACGATCTTCCCGGTCATGGCTGCGCCGTTGGTGAAAGGAAGATCGATGTCGCAACCGCGGATGGGATCCGCCAAGACAACGTCAGCCGTCGTTCCAATGGCGGTGAGCGCGGGACCGAACGAAGCCTGGGCGAGATAGTCACCCGCAATGGAACCGGGCGCGTTGACCGTCATGTACGTCGCAGCCGTACACTCGGTACGAAGTGAATTCGGCGTGTCGGTTCCGGGACCGGTCCCATGCACAGGCCAGGGTGTACCGCCCGGAGGACCGGGCAGTGAAACGTCGCCGTTGAGAAGGTCGACGATCTCGCCGAGGACATCGGAAAACGATTCATTCAACTGCCCCGGTTGATTCTGATAGATGAGGTCTGCCGTGAGTTGGGTCAGACCGTGGCCGAACTCGTGGGCGATGATATCGTCCGTGACGATGCCGTCGCAAAACCAGGTTCCACCGCTACTGCCGAAGGCATTGGGGCACCTCGTGCTCTGAAGATGAACAGTGGTGAAGAGTGTTCCGCCCGCGCCGTCGATGCCGTCGCGACCGAACGCCCGAAAGAGGTAGTCATAGGTATCCCCCGAGAAGTCGTACGCCGCGTCGGCGTCGAAATCGCCGGTTGCGGGATCACCCTCCGCGCGGACCGTGAGACCCGTGGTGTCGTCGATGATCGTGCGGCTCTTGGCCGTGTGGAGGAGATTCCACCGATCCAGCGTCTTACCTGTGGACGCATCCAGGAAGAACGCCTCGCGAACGCCGGCGGCGATATCACTCAGGATGACGTAATGCGCGAGATGGGGACCAACGGTCGGGTCGCCGTACCAGCCGGGATCGACGACAACGAGTTCCCACCTCTCCACCACTGGGTCACCCTTTCCGATCCGCTCGCGCGCCTTCTGAGCTGCAGCGTCTGCCGTCAACTTCGGCGTCGCGTTGAGCGACTTTGGGATAGGAAAGAAATGCCCGTTGGCGGCGACGACACCGCCGGCGCTGTCTTGGTGAACGATCAAACCGCCACCAAAGACCTTTACTCCCTCGTGCGTCTGTTCGTATTTTGAGTGCGTATATCCGAAGCCGTCGTGCGTAGTCTTGGTGTGTACGAGCTGTTTGGCAACATCGCTCACGCCAAAGTCAGAACCATACTGGTTCAGAAACACCGTGGGTGTCGTCGACGTGTCACCGCGAACACGACGGACCGGAATCACCCGGCCGTCCACCGGCGCGATGAAGGTCGCAAGCCCGGTCTCGTGCGAGGTGCGAATACGCAGACCGTCGCGAATCTGATCCTCCGCACCGGCCGAGCCCGACAGGCGGCCAAATCCGACACCAACGAAGACCGCGCAAATCCACAGGGGGCGAATCCCCGCGATGCACCGTCGGACACCACGCAACATGGAACTTCCTGACACTCGGCTCGGATCCTCAAACATCCTACCCACCTCCAAGCAAACTCAAATTAGTGAAAGCCTCGAACCCCTTCGTTCTTCACCTCGCACTCAAAACCAGCCTGACAGCAAACATAAGTCTAGAGCCTATCCCAAAACCCCTGAGCCGCGGGCTTCAGCCCGCGCGACCTCGCAAAACGCCGGGGAATCTTATGTGCCCTCTTCTCGCACTCCGCTAAGAACAGGGTCTTGGGATAGCCTCTACACAATGCCGGCGAACGGTCGGACGAGCAGTCCCCGCGGACAGGCCACAAAGACCAAGGGTCGCGACAATTCAAATGCAGACGAGGAACACCCCATTGTGCAACCACCCCGACAACCTCACAGCGAAGACGACGGCCCTTATCGGCCGTATGCGAGGAACCCGCAGTATAGCTTCACTGGACACTAGTGTCAATGCTGATGCACAGCGGCACAGGCCACGCCAACGCCTCACTTCATTTTCCGGTTTCGAGTTTCTCGACACGCTCGCGGAGGGTCTCATTGGCCTTTCGGAGTGCATCGAGTTCGACGCGCATGTCGTCAAGCTGTGCGTCTCGCGGCTCGGCGGCGGTGATCTTCTCGATGGCTGTCTTTGCCGCCTTGCGCACGCGCTCGCTGTCATCGTGCGCTTCAATCTCCCGAAGTATGGACAGCGACGGTTTAGCTGCTGCACCAAACCCTTGCAGCGCGCGAATCGCCGTGCCTTTCACCCAACGTTGTTCGTGGGGGAGGTTGGCGGTGATGGCGTCGACCATCGATGCCATTTGGCTGTCACTCATGGTCAGGTTCTTGGCGAGCGTCCCCATCGCTCGGACGGCGGCCATGCGGCAGGAGCGCGGCTTTGACATCTGTGACCACTCGATCAGGGTGTCGAGGCCGGCGGTGTTGTCGAGGCTTCCCATCGCGCCGAGAGCGGCGGAGCGGATCTGCTCGCGGTGGGAGTCGCGCTCGAGCAGGGATGTCAGGAACGTGACATCGGCGTCGGGATGGACTTTGCCATAGGAGCGTATGGCCGCGGCCTCAACGCGATAACTGGGATCGCCTTCCTGCACGAGCGTGTAGAGCACGGCGATGATTTTTTCGTCTTCCTTGAACTCGCCAAGCTGCACGGCGCAGGGGCGGCGCACCTTGGGATGCTCGTGCCGAAGTCCTGTCAGCAGGGCATCGCGTGCCCTGTCGCCGCCGGCTTCGCCGAGCACTTCGGCGATGTTTTGGGAGACGGCCCAGAAGGGTTCGCGGCGGAGGGCGTCTGCTAAGAGTGTCACGTCGTTGTCAGTGGTGGCATCCTTGAAGTGCTTGGCTGCCCGAATCCGGCTGGTGACGTACGGGGCGCCTTGAAGCTGTACTTCCCAAAGGTCGCGGGCTTTGTTCTCTTTGCGTTCCATCAGGACGGCGTCGTGGGGGTCGACAAGGACCATTTTCGGGTGCTTAGGCAGGGGGAGGACGAAGGTCTTCTCCTTCGTTTCGATGTCTCGCCGGATGGTCTGGGGGTCGTGGCCGTCGAAGTGGAACTCGATCTCCAGCGGGAAGTGAAAGGCGTCGGCGTCCTGCGTCTGCTTGACGGTGATCTCGGCTAGTCGATCCTGCTGGCTCCAATCAAAGGTTACATCGAGAGTCGGCGCGCCGGGTCGCTCTAACCAGTCGTAGAAGAACCGTTCAAGAGACCGGCCGGTGACTTCCTCGAGGACCTTGCGGAAGTCCGAAGTCTCGACCGGCTTGTGCGCGAATCGGGTGAGGTATTTGTTGACGGATCGCCAGAACAACGCGTCGCCGAGGCGGCGGCGGAGCATGTGGAGGATCGATGCGCCTTTGGGGTAGGCGCGGGAGTCGAACATTTCGCCGGGACGCGTGTAGTGGCGATCAAGGACGGGTCTTTTCTTGCCGCCTCGAATGGCGCGCTGCATGGATCGGTAGATGTCGTGGTCGTATTCGTCTTTGCCGAGATCGTGTTCGGTCCAGATCGGATCGAGGAACGACGCGAAGCCTTCGTTGAGCCAGAGGTGCGACCAGTCTTTGCAGGTGACGAGGTCGCCGAACCACTGGTGGGCGAGTTCGTGCGCGACGAGTCCGTCGGAACTGGAATCGATGTGGGCGCGTGCGTCGTGAAGGGTCGAGGTTCCGAGGGTCGTGGCTGAGGTGTTCTCCATGCCGCCGCCGAAACCTTCGGCACAGATTTGGGCGTATTGATCCCAGGGGTACTCGACGCCGGTGATCTCGCTGAAGTGGTCGAGCATTCGGAGCGTGTTACCGAAGCTGCGCCGGACGTCGTCGCGGTGTTCCATCGGAACGTAGTACGTCACCGGCTTGCCACGCCAGGTCTCTCGCTCGACGTGGAACTCGCCGACGACCATGGTGATCAGGTAGGAGACGTGGGGTTTGTCTTGGAGCCAGTGGAAGGTGACGGTGTCGTCGCGGTTGTCTTTCTTCGAGACGAGGCGGCCGTTGGAGACGACCTCGTTGCCTTTGGCTGCGGTGATGACCAGCTCGGTGGTTTGCATTTCGTTGGGGTGGTCGAAGCAGGGGATCCAGTATCGGTTGGTGATGGATTCGCCTTGCGACCAGACGACGTGGGGCGTGTCGGGTTCGGCTTCGGAGGGGGCGAAGTAGTGCAGGCCTGACGTCGGGTCGGAGATGGTGTAGTCGATGCGGACCGTCGCGGCGGTTCCGCGCGTAAGCGGGTTGTCGCCGATGATCACCTCGATGGCTTTGCCGTCGTTGACGAACTCGATGGGTGCTGCGGGGCCTTCGCCGCGTGCGAAGGTAACCTTGTCGACGTCGAAGTCGACGGCATCGAATCGGATGGCGCTGAGTTCGCGCAGGGCTACGAGGTCTATTGTGGCTGAGCCGGTAAAGGTCTTCTTGGGGATGTCAACGGCGGCATCGATTTTGATGTGTCGGATGTCGGCCGGCCGATCACCGGCGGTTTTGAGCGGTTCTTCGGCGCTTGTTGCGGTGTTGAGACAGCAGAGCGTTAAGACGGCGAGCAAGCAACGTGTGGTACGGCGCATGACGGACTCCTCCAGGGCCAGCGGTTTGAGGCGAAGCTACTTTCCTCCAGGAACCGGTGGGATTGTACAGGTATTCCGCAGACGTCACCAGCGCGCGGCGTGTCGAGCGACGGAGCGACGAAGCGACGAAGGGTGAAGAAACCAAAGAAACAGAAGACGGAGGACGAGGAGGAAGCGACGGAGCGAGGAAGCGACGCGGCGACGAAGGGTGAAGAAACAAAAGAAACAGAAGACGGAGCGACGAAGGGGGGTGCGTTCAGTTTTCAGCTCTAGCATACCTGCGTTCTGAATACTGACTTGCTTGCCTTGAATCAGGGCCTTGGCGGCACTAGCTCCGAGTACGGTTTCGACGACTGTTCTTTCCAGTTGCCGCTTGGTGGGTACAATCAGAATTGCTTTTCGCCGATCTTCTTTCTCGTTCAGAACCGTTTCGCATAGACGGAGCGCGACGGTACTTGGATCAACCTGTGAACCATCATTCGGTACCACGTAGCGGCTGATTGACTGCGACATAATAACATCTCCACCGAGTCATCGACGACACATATCTTAGGGCCGTAGAGAGGGTACACGTGAGGCGCCTCGGGCCGCATCATGCACCTGGTTCTTCTTCAAGTGCCCCCGCGCTCGGCACGCCAATGGAGTCAGCTGCCGACCGCTTTCTCTGACTCTCAGAATCGTCTAGCAGCCTGTTGAAGAAGCTGCTTCTGGCCGCCCCCGTGTAGCGCCACCCCTTGTGGGTGGCGCCAAGCGGCGGTTTTCGTCGCCCACAAGGGGCGACGCTACATTGTTCAACGGGCTGCTAGGCCTTCCATGTCGGTTTCAATCTTCGAAGCGCTGCCGTGTTCGACAGGCACTGTGACCCGCCAGTGCATCGCAGCGTTGTATGCCGTCCGATAGCACGGAGGCTCGCAGCTACCGATATCGTACAGTGCGCGGGGAGTGTTTCGACGCGCGTTGAACGCGCCGACCCACTGGGAGGAGGGCGGTTCGCTGCGCATTCGGACCCAGCGTGGAGCGGATTGGGGAAAGAGGGCATGCCCGTCGGTTCAGGTTCACGATCGCGACCGCTCGCCACGGTGTTCTCCCGGAGGCTGCGCCGCAACGTCGTCGTGATGACGTCGTTCTCGGTCGTTGCGTTCGCGATGGTGCTCGATCGGGTCCTTTCCGAGAACACGCGGCGCAGCCGAGAGCAACAGGCGCATGCCTGTGTGGCTGCGCTGGTTCCCGGTCCTAACGGTGACCTCTCGCGGTCCGTTGCACGCCTTCAGTCTCGAATCCCCGCGCTGCAAGCGGTGGCCACGCTCGACACCGCCGGAAACCTCCAGACGGTGTTTCCGGAACGACCCGGTCATCGAAGTGCCGTCAACGCGGCACTCGCCGACGCCGGCGCCTGCGCGACGATTATCGACCCCGTGAACGGTCGGTCGATCGAGGTGGGGAGTGTCACCCTTCCCCTGACCGGTGATCCTTCTGGAGCGGCCCAGCAAGTACTCGTTCTGCTTCAGATTGAATCCTATCGTGCGCCGTGGGCGAGCGCGGCAGCGCTCTTCGCCTTGCTGATGGCCGGGTTCGCTCTCTTAACGCTCCATTCCCTTCGACGATGGTTCGAGGGTTCCATCACGGTTCCTCTCCGAAGGGTGGTCTCAGCCATGCGCGACCCCGAGCGGTTGCCCGCGGCGGCGAGCCGACGAAGCGGGAACCAGGGACGCGAGACGACTGAGATCGCCTCCCTGTTCGGCGATCTGATGCAGGCGATGGAAGAGAGCGAAGAGCGCGCCCAACAAGTGGAGCGTGACATGTTGCGCAAGATCCAAACGCACCAAAAGGGATTCGACCGGGCCCTTCGCCGGGCCAAGGACCAGGCCACGACAGACGACCTGACCGGACTCAAGAATCGGACGTATCTCTCCGACATGCTCGACCCCCTGTACGCCGTGCAGCGGCAGCGCAATGCAGATCTCACCATCGTGATGATCGATATGGACAATTTCAAGCACTACAACGACGCGCACGGTCATCTGGTCGGTGACGCATTGTTGCGTTTTGTCGGCACGTTGCTCAAGAGTGCGATCCGACCCACGGATCACGCGATTCGCTATGGTGGAGACGAGTTCCTGCTCCTGCTTCCGGATGCCGGCATTCAAGAGGCGTCCGTCGTCGCCGAACGGATCGTCAAATTGTTCCGGCAGTACGCCTCTCGGCTCGGTTCGAAACCGCCGCTGTCCTTGAGTGCGGGTGTGGCGTCGATCCGAATGGACACGGCACAGAATGGAGAAGAACTGGTCAGCGTCGCCGACGCCGCTCTCTACGAAGCCAAACGGCAGGGTAAGAACGCCGTTGTGGTTTCACAGGCGGCGTAAGTACGTAGCCCATTTCCACGGTCGCGCCAAGCGCCTGATTCCGGTCGCACCTGTTGAACCACCCACCGCCAGGACCTACGATGGGCGGCAAGGAGCGATTGCCCGTGATCGAACGTCCACCGCGAGACCCGCTGTCCATCAGCGTCACGTTTCCGTGTTACAACGAAGAGGCTAACGTCGAGCGAACGACGCTCGCGGCGCTGCGCACGTTTGACCGCGTAGCCCAGGACTACGAGATCATCATCGTCAACGACGGAAGCAAGGACAGAACCGGTGAAATCGCCGATCGCCTGGCCGCCGAGCATACGACGGTCCGCGTGGCGCACAATCAAACCAACCTCGGATACGGCGGCGCATTGAAACGGGGATTTCTTGAAGCCCGCAAGACGTGGGTGTTCTACACCGACGGAGACGGACAGTTCGACTTCGATGAAATTGAAAAGCTCATCCCGCTCTTGGACCAATTCGACATCGTCAGCGCCTACCGGCTGGACCGGAAAGACTCGCTGGTACGAAAGACGAACGCCATGGCCTGGACCGTGCTCGTAAATGTCGTCTTCGGGATGCGAATCCGCGATATCGACGGCGCCTTCAAGGTTTATCCTCGGAGGTTGTTCGACGAGATCGAGATGAAGTCCAATGGGGCACTGATCGACGCCGAAGTTCTCGCCCGAGCAAAGCGTCAGGGGTACACGATCGGTCAGATCGGCGTTCATCACTATCCCCGCACGGCGGGCAGCCAGACCGGAGCGAACCTCCGTGTGATTCTGCGCGCGTTTCGGGAGCTGATGACACTGCGCCGGGAGATTCGAAAGACGTGCCGACGTTGATGGCTTCCAGGGCGACCGTCAGGCTTACAGGTGTCGCCGAATCCAGTTCCGCAGTGAACCGCCGCTCGAATCGCTCGTCGGCGCTCCCACACCGGTCCTGACCGTTGGAGACGAGGCCGAGGGCAGACCTGAACTCTTGGCTGCGCCGTGGCCCTGCGACCGGGCGTAGAGGTAGCGAAGTACCATTGCGGGGGTTCGCCCGGCGATACTCATGGCGCGGTCGTAATCAACGGCTGCGGCCTCGTAATCGCCCAGTTCGACGTACCGATCTCCACGAAGACCCAACGCATCCGCATTCGCAGGTTCAATTTCGATCACGCGTGAAAGGTCCGCAACGGCACCCGGCACGTTTCCCGCCGACGCCTGTACGCTGGCACGCGCGAGCAGGGCGACCACGAGATCGGGCTTCGTTTCCAGCGCGTCATTCAGCGAGAGGAAAGCCTCCAGCGCCGCCCCCACCTTCGCCAGTGCCAAGCTGCGCAAGGTCAACCGCCAGGCCGCCAGTTCGCCAGGCTGATCCACGTGCGACAGGTCTCGAAGACAGCTCACCGCATCGCCGAGCAGAAGATGGGCCACGCCGCGCCACAAGTAGACTCGGGCATCCTGCGGGTGGAGTCGCACCAAGGTGTCGGCGTGCTCGAGCATCTGCCGACCCTGCCCGAGACGACCAAGAAGTGCCGTCTGAAACTGCTGCGCCTCGAAGTCATCGGGATGCGCGTGCAGGAACATCCCCATTCGATCCACGGCCACCACGGGTTTCTCATCCCACAATCCAACCGCTTCCTCCACGAGCTTTGAGTCTTCATCCGTGGGGTCGACGGGTCGTGGAGGCCAGTCATCGGGCGCCAAGACCGCATAGAGATCACTGGCAAGGCGCCGCGAGATTCCGCCGGCCGTGGCGACAGCCGCGGGATCGGCTCCTCCCGCTGCTCCACCGCTTGTCGACGAAGCCCCCACGACCCCTTGAAGCATCGGCACCGCGGCTTCTGCAAGGCGAACGGGACCGCCGATCTCCGCGGGCATCAAGCTGAGAATGTCGTCCAGTAGCCGCTCTCGGTCTTCTTCGACTTCCACGACGGCGGCCGTCTGCGACTTCAGATCACGACCCTTGCTCAGAAGCGCCCACCCCAGCGTCATCGCCACCAGCGCCGCTGCCGTCGCCAGTGACACCAGTTGGTGTCGTGCAACGAACTTCAGTGCGCGAACCGCGACGTTGGCCCGGCGCGCACGGATCGGGCGATGCTCCAAGAACCGGCGAAGATCATCTCGAAACTCGCCGGCAGTCTGGTATCGACGCGCCGGATCGCGATCAATGGCTTTCAAGCAGATGGTCTCGAGGTCGACCGGAATGTCGGGATTGTGCCAGCTCAACGTCGGCGCTTCGGACGTCAGAATCCTGCTAATGACTCGTTCACGCGTGTCGCCGGGGTAAGGCGGCGTCAGCGCGAGCCACTCGTACATCGTCGTCCCCAGGGCGTAAATGTCCGCCCGATGGTCAACGACGACCGTCTCGCCGCTGAGTTGCTCCGGGGCCATGTAGAGCGGCGAACCGATCACCTCGCCCGTCACCGTAACGCCGGGCTGCTCGGAGAGTCGCGCGAGCCCGAAATCGGAGATCATCAGCTTTCCTTCGCTACTCAAAAGCAGGTTGTGCGGCTTGATATCCCGATGAATCACGCCCTGTCGATGCGCAAAGTCCAGTGCATCGGCCACCTCGGCGATATGATCCGCCACTTCGGCATACCGTTCGTCCGTTTGCCGCAGACTTACGGTGTCCGAGAGCGTGACCCCCGAGCCGCTCTGCTCGGGCGGCGCCGGCGTCTGCGGATTGCCTTCGTCCGCCGTCACCACGCCATTCGAGGCCGATTCGGATGCCCGCGCAACCCGACTCAAAAGTACCGTCTCTGCCACATCGTCTGGCGTTTCACGGCCTTCACGTGTGCGTGCTTGCGAGATGACCGTGTTCAATCCGGGCCCGTCGATCATCTCCATCGCGTAGTAATAGACGCCGGAGTCTTCACCGAAAGCAAAGATCGGTACGATGTGGGTATGATGGAGCTTCGCCGCCGCCTGCGCCTCACGCTGAAAGCGCGTGACGGCCGTGGCGGATGCACTCACTTGCTGGCTGAGGACCTTGACCGCCACGATGCGGTCCAACGACCGCTGCCAGGCTTCATAGACCGTGCCCATCCCGCCCCGGCCGATGACCCGACGGAGTTCGAAGTCCCCGAGCAGCGTGGGCCCCGATCCACCAACTGGAATCCGTCCGGGTTCCTGAGGCGACCGCCCACCTTCCACCGGCACATAGTCAGAATGGGCATTCACGGATGCGCGTTTCCACCGCCGAGGTTAATCCACACCAGAAGTAAAACTCTCCCCGCCACGACCGGGCTCCTACCCTTACAGACGTCCCGGGCAGGTCGAAGTTTGCAAAAACTTCCCTCTTCCGCGGGGGGCACGCCAACTCAGAGCGAACTCGGCGAACCGAGGGCACCCATATTCAGTGTGAACGCGCGCCTCCGCCGCGCCCACTTGAATTCCGACTCTTGTTTATAACAACCGCACTGGCAGGCCGATGCGGCGTATTTCGGCCAGACAAGCGCGCGCTAGGTTCGCCTTTCACCGGCGGCAGGAGGCCAACCGACGGGCGGTCCATCCGCCTACGTTTGATTCGGTCACGGACGCGCAATATTGGGGTATCGGCCCGCGGTATGATGCGCGCCCAGCTCAACGTAGCTGTTCACGACATGGTCGATGGTGGCAAGATCTTCCTCGTCAACCTCGCGTACAATCTTGCCGGGTACGCCCATCACCACTTGGCCGTCGGGAATGACGGTGCCCGGTGGCACTACGGAACCGGCGGCGACAATGCACAGGTTTCCGATCTCGCAGTCATCCAGAATGATCGCACCGATTCCGATCAGCGTGCGGGAGCCTACACGCTTTC
>JAJDDV010000149.1 GCA_029260135.1 Phycisphaerae bacterium
ACGTGGGTGTGCCTCTTCTTCTATGGTTCCATTACGCTCCACGCACCCGACAGTGTCGGGTGCGTCGGGCGATCTACGCTAGAGCCCCGCAAGCCAGGCAGCCACATTGTCGGCGTCCGCCTGGGTGATGCCATCGATGACGGGGCCGCCGTGCGTCTGGGTCCCGTCGTTCTTCTCCAGAATCGTCGCGGCCGCTGCGCCCGTCAGATCTGCCGCGAATCCGTCGTTTCCGCCTGCACCGTGACAGGCCGCACAGCCGTTGGCGCCGTACCACGTCTCGCCGGCGACGGCGTCACCACCGGTCGGGGGCGCGGTCAACTCTGTCGGCAGTGTCTGGGAATAGGTCGCCAGATCGGCGATGCCGTCGAGGTCGAGCACGTCGAACTGGGCGGGCATGGCCGTTCCGGGCTGGCCGAAGCGCAGCTTATGCTGGAACTCAGCCGGGTTGTCGTTCGAAAGGAACCCTACGAACGCGTCGAACGTGTCGTCGCCGCCCGGCGGGACGGTGAGTCCGTCGGCGGCGTGGCAGGCGGCGCAGCTGGTGTCGTAGGTTGCCTGCCCTGCCGCGGCGACGCCAGTGAAGGTATTGTTGGCGTCGAGAATGTCATCAGTGTCGATCTGAGCGGTCAGCACAAACTTGGCCAGGTCCCAGATGTCGGCGTCGGTCAGACCGGCCGTGCCGAAGGCGTGACCGTCCCTGATGGTGTCAAACGCTTCCTGGGCGGTGAGGGTAGTGCCGAAGATCCCGGCGAATCCGGTGAAGTGACTGCCGGTCGCGTAAGCGCCGTTGGCGCCCTTGTAGTCCCAGCCGTGGCATTCCTTGCAGCGCCAGGTGTCGCTTCCGGAGCGGGTGTTCGTGGATTGCGTCGCCCAGAAAGCGTGATCGTCGGTCGGGGCCGTGGCCGTGACACCGGGCACGTTCCACCACTTGTCGTAGAGGGCACCGCCGCGCGCGGCGCTGGCGGCGACAAAGCCGGCCGGATCGGTGGGCGCGTCGCCGACACAAGCTCCCGTGGCGGGGTCGCAGGTCTGACCGGCATCGCAGGTTACGCCGGCGCAGAGGTCCACGGAGACGCAGGTTCCGTTGACGCACTCCTCGCCCGCATCACAGGTGACATTGGCGCAGGCGTCGGGATCGACGCAGGTGCCCAGGACACAGGTCTGGTCTCCGTCGCAGGTGACGTCGGCGCAGGGGTCGCCGAGAAGGGGGCAGCCCGTGGTGAGAACCATGAGGCTAAGCCCCACACATGCGATGCCGACGCGACACGTCAGCGGTGATTGAAAAATCCGTTTTGCGTTCAACATTGTCTCATTCTCCGTTGCTAAGACTGTAGAATCAGCCCGCCACCTCCCTAGAAGTCCCGGGTCAAAGTCCGACCGATTGAAATACTTGCTTCTACCCCCAGTATTCTGAGCGCAATCCGCCCGACACCGCGCCGATGTCAAGGCGTCTCGCCAGTAGGGTCATTCGAGCCGTCCCTCATGCGCCCTTGCCGATTCCAGCGGCCCGTCCAGAATCGAATCAGTCGCATTCTACGGCACGCCGGATGCTGGTCAACCGGAGACGAGCGAATCGACGTGGCTGACGTTCGACTGTAAAGCTGCGACTCTGGCGCCCGGCGAGGGGCGCCGTTTGGGGCGTCAATGCACGCATCCAGGAGGGGATTCGCGCGTCGCACGGCTCATGCCGAAACTCTTTTCCTGGGTTCTTGTCCTGCCCTTCGGACTGACCTAGTATGCGTGCCCTCATGGCCCGGCGGCCGCGAGGGAGAGCACTCGGAGCCCGACGTAGTGAGTCAGTTTTCGGTTCCTTGGCAGCCCAAACAGCCCTATTCGTACGGCGCGCCCGCCCGGGCGGTGATTGCGCTCGCGCGGTTGACGGCTGATATCGCGACACCCCTCCTTCGCCGGTTTCCCGGTCCGATCCTCATCGGCGCCATCGTGACGGTCTGTTTGGGCGTCTGGGCTCATGCGCTGGTTTTTGGATACGTCGATCAACGTTTGCTCACCCAGCCTGTCGCGGATGCGGCGGCGTTTTCCTATTTCTCCCCGAGCACCTGGGGACTGTCGCCCACGCTCCTACACGCTCGTCTGGAGATGGCAGGCGGACAGGGCGCGGCGCTGGCAGGTCTTTTGCAGTATTTGCTCTGGCCGGTCCAGTTCCAGATTGTCCGCGATGGGATCGCTCTGGGCGCGTTGTTCGGCCTGTTCAACATCATTCCGGTCTACGTGATCTGGTGGGAGCGCAAGGTCGCGGGGCGCATTCAGTCGCGCGTCGGTCCGATGCGGGTCGGAGGATGGCATGGCTGGGCGCAGTCGTTCGCTGACGGGATCAAGCTGGTTCTCAAAGAGGACTTGGTTCCGAAGGAAGCGGACGGTCCGCTGTTTCGTATTGCGCCTTATTTCACGATTATACCGACCCTGGTGGCGTTCATGGCGCTCCCGCTGGGGGCGACCTACGTCTTCCGCGAGCTGGATGTCGCGTTGGTCTTCATCCTGGGCGTGCTGGGCGTGGAGGTGGTCGGCGTGATCGTCGCGGGGTGGGCGTCGAACAACAAGTGGAGCGTCTACGGCGCGATGCGCGAGGCGTGCCAGATGGTGTCGTATGAGATCCCGATGGGCATGGCGCTGCTGGTGCCGGTCGTTTGTGTCGGGTCGTTGAATCTTCGAACGATCGCCGAGTCGCAAGCGGGCGGATGGTTTGACTGGCTGGCGTTCTCGAATCCGTTCGCGTTCGTGGCGTTTATCTCGTACTTCATCGCATCGCTGGCGAGCTGCAAACGGGCCCCGTTCGATCTTCCCGAGGCGGAAAGCGAGTTGGTGGCCGGGTTCCACACCGAGTATTCGGGCTTTCGCTGGGCGCTCTTTTTCTTCGCCGAGTACGCTTCGATGTTCGTCATCGCAGCGTTGGCAGTGATCCTCTTTCTGGGGGGTTGGAACTCGCCCTTGCCCGGTTCGTGGGGTGATGCGCTGGGTGATGGTCTTGCGGCGCAAGGGTTCAAGGGTTTGCTCTTCAGCGGGCCGATCTGGCTGATGCTCAAGTCGATCTTCCTGGTGTATGTGCAGATCTGGCTTCGCTGGACGCTTCCCCGCATCCGCATCGACCAGGTTCTTTATGCGTGCGTTCAGGTGCTGCTGCCGCTGACCATGCTGCTGCTTCTCGGGGCGACGCTTTGGGTTTGGGCTTCGACGTCCGATGTCGGCTGGTGGGCGGTATTGACGACCATCGTGACGATTATTCTGGGCCTCATCGGCCTGGTCTTTGCTTTCGGATTCGTAGGGATCGCGGCGTACGGTTTCTATCATCGCCGCCGACTGGTGGGGAACCTGGTGATCGATGTATTGCCGGGGTCCTGAGGGAACGGTCTTGACGAAACGCCTCACAGCTGAGCTTGCTCCATCGGATTCGATCGGTTCGAGTCGCCTCGGCGGTTTGTGGCGACTTTGCGGCTGGGGTCTGGCGGTTGCAGCAGTGTTGGTTCTTGTGCCGGAGGTTCGGGCGCAGCAGAAGGTCATCATCGAGCCGACGCGCGTGCCATATCAATCTGTCGAGGCGCCGCCGAGTCCGCTGCTGGAAGTCTTGCTCTTTTATGCCGTGGCGGGTTCTACGGTGTTCGGCGCACTGGCGGTCTGTTTTACGAAAAACATCGTCCGCATGGCGGTGTGGTTGCTGGTCACGCTGGTCTCCGTCGCGATGCTCTACTTCCTGCTGGCTGCGAATTTCATTGCGGCCGTGCAGCTCATCGTCTACGCGGGCGGAACGCTGATTCTGTTGATCTTCGGCGTCATGCTGACCAGCAAGTCTCCCTGGGTGAAGTTCGAGCCGAGCAAGGTGGAGGTGGTCTACGCGGCGGCGGTTTGCGGACTGCTCGTTGCGGTTTTGGCATTCATCCTCACCGCCACGATTTGGCCACCTGCGCAAGAGCAGTTGGATGCGACGACGGTAGCGGACCTGGGGCGGTCATTGATGACGACGTATGTCGTCCCGTTTGAGGTGGCCGGCGTGCTCTTGATGATCGTGATGGTTGGCGCGGCTCACCTGGCGAGGCAGGAGAAGCAGTCACCATGATGTCGATCGGTTTGACCGAATATCTGGTGGTGGCGGCGGTGCTGTTCGGTGCCGGTATCTTCACGATGATCACGAAGCGAAACGCGATCGGGATTCTGATTGGCGTGGAGCTGGTGCTCAACAGTGCGAATGTCAACCTGGTCGCGTTCGATCGATACCTCGAGCGATGCCGTATTGACGGGCAGATTCTGGCGCTGGTGGTCATCGTACTCGCCGCCGCCGAGGCAGCCATCGCGGTCGGGATTTGCATCAACCTCTACAAGAATCTGGCCACCGTTGATGTCGACACGGCGGCGAAGCTGCGAGGCTAGAGAAAGACGATAACCGATCTGCGACCGGCGCGGCGCAGACGATGACGAGCGGTCACCACAAGCCGATGACCGGTAAGCAAGTAACGATCAGGAAATGACGTCACACACGTATGAGATCCTTTTGGCGCTGGGTGTCCTGTCTCCTTTCGTGAGCTTCTGGATCCTGGTGTTCTTCGGTCCGAGGCTCGGCAAGCCGACGGCGGGCTGGGTGGGTGTCGCCCTGGGCATGGGCGTTCCGCTGGTTCTCGCGACCGTCGTTTTGATCGGATGGCGTGGCGAAGTGGCGTCGGGAAACGCTGCGGAGCTTACCGCAAACGCATTTCGATATGAGTGGGCCATGCTCGGTACGGTGCCGGCCACGGTCGGTGTCAAGCTCGATTCACTGACGGTGGGCATGTTCTTCATGGTCACCTTTATCGCGTTTTGGATCTTCGTCTTCAGCGTCGGCTACATGGCGGGCCACAGCGATGAGGTGGGGGGCAAGAGTAAGTATCACCGCTTCTTCGCCTATCTCTCGCTGTTCGGCTTCAGCATGCTGGGGCTGGTGGTCAGTAGTAGCCTGCTCTTCCTGTTCATTTTCTGGGAGCTGGTGGGCCTGTGCAGCTATCTGCTGATCGGGTTCTACTTCGACAAGGGCTTCGCCTCGGCGGCGGCCATCAAAGCGTTCATCACGAACCGCGTTGGCGACTTCGGGTTCCTCATCGGGCTGATGCTGGTCTATTTCCAGCTCGGCACGCTCGATCTTGACGTGGCTGCACAGCGCTTTGCAGAGCAATACGCCGCGGGGACGGGCATCTTTGCGAGCCACTTCACGCTATTTGGCTGGTCGCTGGCGACCATTATGGGCATCGGGTTGTTTTGCGGCGCGATGGGCAAGAGTGCTCAGTTCCCGCTGCACGTCTGGTTGCCGGACGCGATGGCCGGCCCGACGCCGGTTAGCGCGCTGATCCACGCCGCGACGATGGTGGCGGCCGGTGTCTACCTGGTTGCCCGCGTGTTCAGGTTGATGACGCCCGAGGCGCTGATGTTCATCGCCCTCATCGGCTGCCTGACGCTAACGCTGATGGCCCTGATTGCCATCGTGCAGGTCGACATCAAGAAATGCCTGGCCTATTCCACGCTATCGCAACTTGGATACATGATCTTCGGGATGGGCTGCGGCGCGTGGATCGCGGCGCTGTTCCACCTGATCACGCACGCGTTCTTCAAGGCCATGCTCTTCCTTGGGTCGGGCCAGGTGATCGAGGGCTGCCATCACGAGCAGGACATGCGGAAGATGGGCGGTCTTCGCAAGAAGATGCCCTACACGTGCTGGACGTTCTTCATTGGTGTGTTGGCCATCGCCGGGACGGGGATTCCCGCCATCGGCATTGGTCTTGGCGGATACTTCAGCAAAGACGAGATTCTTGCCGTGGCTTACACCCGTTCGTATGAATGGGGTAAGGACGACTTCCACAAGCACGTTCCCGGTGAAGGCGGCGGTCACGGTGCGGTCGAACCGGCGGACGGTGGGCAAGCGATGTTGGCCTCCTATCAGGATCACGGCCAGGCACACGGTGACGATCACGCACCGGCCGGCGGAGCCCAGGGTATTTTTGAGAACACGCCGGCGCTGCCGAAGTGGATGTTCTGGCTGGCGATCATCACGGCCTACGTCACCCCGTTTTATATGATGCGCTGTTGGTGGATGACGTTCATGGGCAAGCCGCGCGACAAGCACGTGTACGAGCACGCGCACGAGTCGCGCTTGATGTTCATTCCGCTGGTGGTGCTGGCGGTCGGAACGTTCGTGTCGAGCTACTTCCTCTTTAGGCCTTTGTTTGCGGACGCCGCGCCTGCTGCGACGGACGCCGCGATGGTCATGGCCATTGACGGCACGGCGGACACGGAGGCTGTCCATCATGCCCACAGCTTCCTTATTGGGGGCGTTGGGTTTGCCTTTGCGGTCGGCTTTGCGATTGCGTTTTTGATCTACCGAAACGGGTTGGACCTGGCCGAGCGCATTCGCCGCGTGCTGGCGCCGCTACACACGCTGCTCGTCCACAAGTATTACTTTGATGAGGTCTACGATCTCGTGTGGGTCAAGGGGTGCATCCTCGTCGCGAAGATCGCCCGGCTGATCGACACGTACGTTGTCGACTTCCTGTTCGACCTGGCGGCGTTCGTGACGGAGCGGTTGGCGGCGTTCTCCGGTTTGATCCTCGACAATCAAGGCGTCGACGGCATGGTCAACGGTGTCGCGAAGACGACGATGGATGTTTCGGACGTGGCTCGTAGTGGGCAGACCGGTCGCATACGCAATTACGTGCTGTTCTCCACGGCGATGGCGACGGTCGTGATGTTGGTGTTGTTCTGGTGGGCGATGCAGGCGGGTAACTTTATGACCGCGACTTCGGCTCCACCGGTCGGTTGATGGTCGACGTTCCGGCGAGGGCAAGCGTGCCCGCCGGTCGGTCGGTACACGAGAATTTCCGAGGGATGCGCCCTCGGGCTTGTTGGATCTGCGGATTAGGATGACGGATTAGCGATGAACATCTTGACTCTCATCGTGTTCCTCCCGGCGCTGGGTGCGTTGCTGTGCCTCGTGGTGCCAAGGCCCCACGTGCGAACGGTGGCGGTGCTCTTCGCCACGCTGACGTTCCTGGTGTCGCTGTCGTTGTTCGGCAGCTTCTTCGGCGGGGCGGAGAATGCGGCCGGTTCGTTCTTCGGATCGAGCTATGGAACACTGCACAACGTCGAGCGGGCGGATTGGATCACGGGGCAGCGCTTTGCGATCGAGTATTTCCTCGGCGTCGACGGGCTGAGCCTTCCGCTGCTGATTCTGACCACGCTGGTTGGTCTGCTGGCGTGTCTGGCGAGTTGGAACTTCGATCAGTGGAAGATCAACAAGGGTATCCGGGCCTACTTCATTCTCTTCCTGCTGCTCGAGACGGGGATGCTCGGCGTTTTTGTTTCGCTCGACTTCTTCCTCTTCTACATTTTCTGGGAAGTGATGCTGCTTCCCATGTACTTCCTGATCGGCGTGTGGGGCGGACCGCGGCGCGAGTATGCGGCCATCAAGTTCTTCCTGTTCACGCTGGCGGGTTCCGTGTTGATGCTGGTGGCGCTGGTGGCCATGTACTTCTACAGCGACTCGGCCATCAACTCTGCCATGATCGCCCAGGGGACACCGGGCGGCATCGAAAGTGGGTATCGCGACGGCGCGATGCTCACGCACGGCACGTTCGATCTGATCGAGCTCGCCGTCAATCCGGCGATCCAAAACCACTTCAACGCGGCCTCAACCGTCTTCCTCGGCATTCGGTTCGCACCGTTGATGTTCATGTTCCTGTTCATCGGGTTCGCGATCAAGCTGCCCTGCGTTCCGTTCCATACCTGGCTGCCTGATGCGCACGTCGAGGCACCGACGCCGATCAGCATGATCCTGGCGGGCGTGCTGCTGAAGATGGGCGGATACGGTTTCCTTCGATTGTGTTATCCGATCTTCCCGGCGGGGGCGCTCGATTGGGCGTTCGTGCTCGCGGTGATCGGCGTGGTGAGCATCTTGTACGGTGCGTTATGCGCGATGGCGCAGACCGACTTCAAGAAGCTCGTGGCGTACAGCAGCGTGTCGCACATGGGGTATGTTCTGCTGGGCATCGCGGTGATGACCGAGGCCGGGTTCCAAGGGGCGATGTTCCAGATGATCGCTCACGGGATCAGCTCGCCCATGTGCTTCTTTTTGGTCGGCGTAATCTATGACCGGGCTCACCATCGCGAGATCAACCGCTTCGGCGGATTGTGGCTGACGATGCCACGGTATGGCACGATGGCGACGATCGGCTTCTTTGCGTCGCTGGGTTTGCCGGGTCTGTGCGGGTTCATCGGTGAGGTTTGGGTCCTTTTGGGTACGTTCGCCGCCGGTTCGAAGTTCACCTGGGCGTATCCGATGGCGATTCTGGCCGCTTCCGGCGTGATCTTGACCGCGGGCTACATTCTCTGGCTGATTCGTCGTGTCTACCTCGGTAGAGAGAAGGAAGAATATGCCGGTTACTCCGACGCCAGCGCCCGGGAGACCTTCATCCTCGTTCCCATGGCTGTGTTGTGCATCGCGCTGGGCGTTCTGCCGATGCAGACCGTCTTCAACTACACGAACGGAACGCTTGACCTGATGTTACAGCACATCGTTGGCGTGATTGGGATGGTATCGTAACGATGAACGCCTTGGCGCAGGCAAATCCCTGGAGTGCAGTGCCGATCGGCGAGCACCTGTTTCTGTTCTCGCCGCTGATCGTCCTGCTCTGCACCATGCTGGCGATTGTGACCTGTCCGATCATTCTCGGCCGCGGAACACGTCCGGTGCTGGCCATCGCGTCGCTGGGCGTCATCGTGGCCATGATCTTCGCCGTGCAGGTTGCGGGCGAGGTCCCGTACGGTGGAACGAGCGGGTTTTCGCCGGGTCAAGACGCGGGCATGCTGATCGCCGACAGCCTCTCCAGCGGGTTTCAGATCATACTGCTCATCTTCATGTCCGGTGTGATGTGGCTGTGGTGGATCGGTTCATCCGAGTCCGAGCGGAACGCCCCGGAGTTCTTCATCCTCTTGCTGGGCAGTGCGCTGGGGATGTTGCTGATGGTCAGCACGACCAATGTGCTCATGATCGTGGCGGGGTTCGAGTTGGCGTCGCTGCCGAGCTACGCCCTCGTCGGCTTTGACAAGCGCGATCGCGCCGGTGCGGAAGCGTCACTCAAATACATGATCTTCGGCGCCGTCTGTGCGGCGGTCATGTTGTACGGGATCAGTCTGATCTACGGTATCGTCGGCAGCTTCAGTTTTCCGGTGATCGCCGCGTACATCCAGGAGAACCTGATCTTCAGTGGTGATCGGCTGGTCCTGATCATCGCCCTGGCGTGCTTCATGGTCGGCATCGCGTTCAAGATCGCCGCGGTACCGTGCCATTTCTGGTGCCCCGACGCGTTTGAGGGCGCCAAGGTCGAAGTCACGACGTGGTTGAGCGTCGCGAGTAAGGCGGCTGGGCTGCTGCTGCTCGCGCGATTGGTGATGCTGCTCTGCTCGGCCGTCCCGCACGACAAGGTGATGTTCGTTCTCCGGGCGCTCGCCTGGGGAATCGGTATCATGGCCGCCGTGACCTGCACCGTCGGCAACTGGTGCGCCTACAAGCAGACCAGCGTCAAACGCCTGCTCGCGTACTCTTCGATCGCGCACGCCGGATATATGATGATGGCCGCCGCGGTCTTCATCCACCCGGGCGTTGCCGGACACCAGGCCGGCCTCACGGCACTGTTGGTCTATGTCATCATCTACCTCTTCATGAACCTCGGGGCGTTCGGCGTCACGGCGATGGTTGTCTGGGAAACGGGCAATGACCGGATCGAGTCGTTTACCGGTCTGATGCGGCGCGCTCCCTGGCTTGCCGTGCCGATGGTCATCTGCCTGATGTCGCTCGTAGGTCTGCCTCCGCTCGCCGGTTTCCTGGGTAAGTGGTGGATCCTTTTGGCCCTGGGCAGCTTCGAGGTGGTTCACGGTGGATCGCAATGGTACTCGTTCAAGACGCTCGGCTGGTCGCTCGTGATCATCACCGTTCTCAACACGCTCTTGAGCTTGTACTACTACATGCGTGTTGTGGTTCGCATGACGCTGCACGACGATGGTCAGCCCGTTGTTCGGGCGTCGATTCGCGGGCTGATGTTGGTGAACGCGTGTGCGGCGCTACTGCTGGTGATGTTCTTCCTGGCTGGACCGCTGAAAGAAATCGCCGGTCGCTGTGCAGAGGGATTGTACAATCCGGGCGCCGCCCTCTCACCGGCCACACAACCGGTCGCCACCGTCGGTGGGGAGATCGAGTAATGAACACCTCCGCGACCATCGACCTGCTCAACGAGCTACTCGCCGCCGAACAGTGCAACCTCGTGACGTCTCTGATGGACTCGACGATGTTCGTTTCGCATCCCTCCGTCGATCTCTATGACGCCGTCAGTGGCATGGCCCGCGCGAGTCGCGAACATGAACGGTGGATTGCCGAGACGGTTCTTCGGCTTGGTGGTGTCCCCGGTTTGCGAATGGTGAACGTGTCTCCCGCCGATCTTCACTTTCAAGAGATCAGCGCGGTGTTGCCGCGCCTCGCCGAGGACCGGCGGATACTTGTACAGAAGTTTGAAAACGCCCGGCTGCACACCACCGAGACCCGGGCGGTCGACGTGATCGGGCAAATCCTCGAGCACCACCGCGAGGAGCACGCGCTGCTCGGCCGGCGCGGGTGCGAAGGGGCTGAAACCGCCTCTGCCTGATCGGTGCTACCGCACGAAGAGCAGCACAAACCCTCCCAGCGCCCAGCAATATATCGCGAAGTAGTGGAGCTTTGCGCGCCGCACGGCCTCCAGCAGCAGTCGCAACGCGAACACGCCCACGATCAGCGAGACCGCGCCGCCGACCAACACCGGTCCCCAGCGGATCGACGTCAACTGCGACGTGGGCAGCGTGAGCGTATCGGCCATTTTCATGAGCGTGGCGCCGGCGATGGCCGGTACCGCAATCAGAAAGCTGAACTCGCCCGCCCACCGCCGCCGAAGTCCCAAGAACATCGCGAGGCAAATGGTCGTCCCGCTTCGCGAAATACCGGGGAGAATCGCCATCGATTGCGCGAGCCCGACCAGGCAAGCCTGCCACCAATGGAACCGCTTCCAACCTCGCCGACCCCGCGGCATCAACATCAGCCCCGCAAGCAGAAAACCTGTGACGATCAGTGCGATTCCGATCCAGACCGGTTTGCCGAACGCGGATTCAAACGTTCGCTTGAACGTCATGCCGACCAGCGCTGTGGGAAGCGTGGCACACACAGCCAGCACGACGATATGCGTGGCGTACGCCCGGCCGCCGGCCGACCCCGTCGTCTCCTCCAAGAAACGCGACGCAAAGCGCCGAAACGTCTGGGCGAACACGATGGCCACCGCCAGCACGGTCCCCGCGTGCGCGACGACGTTGAACAGGAGCATCTCGGGACTGTCCGCGCCGAGTTGAAACCATCGCTGCGTTAGCGCGAGGTGCCCACTGCTGCTGATCGGAAGAAACTCCGTCAACCCCTGGACCACGCCCAGAAGCAGCGCCTGGACGTACCCCAGGTCGGTCACGAACCGTCGCCTTCTTCGAGGATATAGCGGGAGCGCACGAGGTAACCCACCGTAGAGAGTGCCGTTACCACGACCGTCAGCCAGGCGATCGTCGTTTTCAACCAGCCCAGTTCGGCGCCGATGTCGCCTTCATGCGCGACGAGCAACAGGAGCGCAGGCGCCGCGATGCTCTGCATCCACATCTTCAACTTGCCGTGCAGTGAAGCACCGAACGTCTTGCCCATCGATTCGTTGAATCCGCGAAGCCCCGTCACCAGCAACTCACGCCCGACGATCACCACAACCATCCACGAGCGGACCGCGGTGACGTTCTGCCCGTCGGCGTCGACGAACTGTGGACCCAGCAGCAGAACAAACGCCCCGCAGATCAGGACTTTGTCCACGAGCGGGTCGAGTACCCGACCCAGCGCCGTGATCTGCCCGTACTTTCTCGCGAGGTAGCCGTCCAGGAAATCGGTCGCCGCCGCGATGATGAACAACGCGGCCGCCGCGTCCAGAAGTAGAGGGTTCGGTTCTCGCTGAGAGTATTGCGAAAGCAGAATGAAGAACACGATCGCCAGACCCAGGCGGGCGATCGTGATCTGATTGGGCAGGTTCAGCGCCGTGCTCATGACGTCACCACCGGAAGCGACACCCGCGTCGGGACCGTGACCAGATCATACCCCTCCCGCCCGACACACCGTACCTCGACGATCTCGCCGGGCGACGCCTGGCACGAATCGATCCGGCACACGCTGTCGACCGAGACGGCCTGTCCTTCGTGTCGGCCGATCGCGACCTCCCCCTCCACCCGTTCGTCCACCAGAACCTCGAACGTCGAACCGATCCGCTCATCCGCGAGGCCGAACGCAATCTCCTGCTGTGCGAGCATCAACGCATCGATGCGCTGCTCGACGACGTCGGCGGGAAGCAACCCCGTCATCCGTCCAGCCGGCGTCTCCGGTTCGTGCGAATAGGGAAAGACGCCAAGCGCATCGAATCGGAAATCGCGTACGAACTGAACCAGCTCGTCGAACTCCGCGTCGGTCTCCGACGGGAAGCCGACGATCAGCGTCGTCCGGAGGCTCACGCCGGGGATGCGCTCGCGAATGCGGTCCAGCAGTCGTTCCGTGTCCCCTCGGTCGATGCGGCGGTGCATCGCCTTGAGCACCCGATCGTTGATGTGTTGCAGCGGCACGTCGAGGTAGTTGCAGATATGCCGGCCCTCAGCGATCGCGTCGAGCATCTCGTCGGTCATCACGGTGGGATAAGCGTACATCAGCCGGACCCAGTGCAGACCTTCAAGTGCATCGAGCTGCCGCAACAGGCCGGCAAGACCCACGTCGAATCGGTCCGCCCCAAGACCGTAGCTGGTTGTGTCCTGCCCGATCAGGCTGAGCTCGATCGCACCGTCGGAAACCAGCTCCCGCGCCTCGTCAAGAATGACGCTCGGCGGTTTGCAGTGCATCGGGCCCCGAATCGAAGGAATCGTGCAAAACGTACACTTCTGATCGCACCCCTCGCTGATGCGAAGATACCCGAAGTGGCGCGGAGTGATTCGCAGCCGAGCCGTGTCGAGCTGAGTGAACGCGTGATAATCGCTAAGATAAAGATCCGGTGCCCTCTTTCGCTTCGCGCAATTCCGTCCGGCCACCGCTCGAACGATGTCGTCGCGGTTGTTCACACCGACCAGCGCGTCGATCCCTCGAACGCGAGTGAGGAGGACCTCTTTGTCTCGCTGCGCGAGGCACCCGGCCACGACGACCCGCTTCAGCACGCCCTTCTTCTTGCGGGCGACAGCCTCGCGAATGACCTCGTCCGCCTCGACCCGCGCCGCCTCCAGGAATCCGCACGTGTTGATGACGATCGCCTCGGCATCCCCCTCGTCAGCCGTGATGACGTATCCCGCCTCCGCCAACTGCCCGAGCATCTTCTCGGAATCGACGAGATTCTTGGCACAGCCAAGCGAGACAAAAGCGACGCGGTTCAATTCAGCCATGGACTACTGCCATCCGGTAAAACGTAGGTTTCAACAGAGTGTAACCCCTGCCGCCGTGAGGGAAAGCTCGCGGTCATTCCGATCTACCGGGTCGATTCTTGCCTTGACGATTCGGCGCCGTTCGGTGTTACTGGGGAACTGCGTAGCCGCTGCCGATAAGGTCCATCGCAAAGCCGGGGCAGCGGATTCCGGGGGGCTGCGACGAGTGGCATGGCCAACCGGCGGGTGGCAAGCGAAGCGCGGCCATAGGGTTGCGGAACGGAGATGGCGGCTGGCCTGGGAGGGCGTCTCGCGGTAAGATGATGGTAGGTCCGGCGGGCATCCTCGTATCGTGTGCGCGGCACGGTGGGCGGACGTGGCGTGGGTCTTGGACCCCGGTCCTTCACGAGGGATTACTCGAGTGAGTCTTGCTCAGCACTGGCGGTTTCTGGAAGGCTATCTGAGAAAGCCGCAGGTGGTCGGCGCCGTCGCGCCAAGCTCGAAGGCGCTGGCACAGGCCTTGTGTGAACCCTATCACCGATATCCAAGACCCGCGGCCGTGCTCGAGGTCGGCGCGGGCACCGGCGCGATCACACGCCACCTCGGCACCATCCTCGGCGAGGCAGACACACTGGACATCTGTGAGATTGAACCCACCTTCACCGATGTGCTTCGTCGCGAGGTTCTGACCCGGGCGGACTTTGCGTCGCCGGTCGCCTCCGGCAGGGTGCGATTGCTGGAGGCGCCGGTGCAGGATCTTTCGCACGAGAACAGGTACGACTTCATCATCTCCTGCCTTCCGCTGAACGTGTTTGAACTCAACGACGTCCAAGACGTGTTCTCTGCACTGCGCAGCTGCCTCAAACCGGGCGGAATCCTGAGCTACTTTGAATACATGGGCGCGCGCCGGACGTCACGCTATTTGGCAGTCGGCCGACGCCGGTCACGCATTCGTTCCGTGTCGTCCTTCTTGAGCCAGAACATCCGCGAGCACCAGTTCGATCGCCGTGTGGTCCTTCGCAATCTCCCGCCGGCCTGTGCCAGATACCTGAGGTTCGAGCCCTAGACCCGCGACGCGCGAACACCGGCGCGGTGTCAGCGCCTCGGGACACAACCGATCTATGTCCAACCAACCGGATGTCATTCTATTCACCGACGGAGCCTGCAGCGGCAACCCCGGCCCCGGAGGATGGGCGGCCATCCTCAAACATCCCTCCACCGGCTCCGTTCGCGACCTGTCCGGTGCGCATCCCGAAACGACCAACAACCGCATGGAGATGACCGCCGCCATCGAAGGCCTCAAAGCGCTCAAAGCCGGAAAGCGGATGCGTGTTCATCTTGTTAGCGATAGTCAATACGTGATCTACGGGCTGACCCAGTGGATCGACGGTTGGCTTGCCAACAACTGGCGTCGGGGCAAGAAGGCCGGATCGCCACCGGTCAAGAACGTCGACCTCTGGAAGGAGCTCTACGCCCTCTCTCAGCAACATGACATGACCTACGAGTTCGTTCGAGGTCACACCGGCCACCCCGAAAACGAAGCCTGCGATCGTATGGCTGTCGCCGCCATCGCGAACCTAAAAAACATGTAACCTTCTTCAAGAACAGACCTTAGGCAAGGCAAGCCCCTTCCGATTGACCCGCGATCCAAGCGCTCCCGTCAAGTATTCCGACCACCCATTCCGATAATAGGGAGCACCGCGGTACCGGATGGAACTCCGGCTAAGAGTGCCATGGAGGCGACACAGAATGACGGAAGACCACCTCTGGACCGATAATAACCCGCGTCCGGAACGAAGAGGGCCTCGGCCATCGGTGTCAGTCCGTGTCAGCTTTGGCAGCGGCGGTGCAACCCCTGACGTTTCCCCCGTCGGCCCGATAGAGCTGACGATCGAGGCGACCAGCGCCGCGGGTGAGCTGGCCGGCTGGTTGTGCGATGATTGGTGGACGGAGGTCATCGGGCGGTGGGGGGATCGGGCGTGTACGGTCTATGTCGCTCCGACGCCGGAGGCGTTGCTTCACCCGGTCGTGCTCCATCAGGTCGAGATGCTGCGTCGCGTACTCCCGGAGTGGCGCGCGGTTGGATACGGCTTTGTCGAAGACCTCTTGGGGCGCGACGAGATCGATCAGTTGTTGCGCAGCGGCTATCACGAACTTCGACTGATCGACGGGCGGCGCCCCGGCGTGTTGAAGGCGGATCGAAGGTTGGACGGGACGACGGTGGAAGTGCTGATCGGGGAGATCCGGCGCGAGCAAACGCGGCGCAGTGTGTCTACGCCGGTTCTCGTGCGCGTGCCGGGTAGCACTTCGGATTCCACTTCACCTGCGTCGGCTTTCCAGGGGAGGTCGGCGAAGATTCCCCTGCCTCAAGACAGCTGACCGCGGCGGTCGCAGGCCACAGCGTCCGCGGTTACCATGTCGGTTATGCCCCTGATTGTGCAGAAGTTCGGCGGGACGAGTCTGGCCAATGCGGAGAAGATCCATCGCGCGGCACGGCGCGCGATCCGCGCGAAGCTGGAGGGGTATCGTGTCGTGCTGGTCGTTTCGGCGATGGGGAAGACAACCGACAAGCTGGTCGACCTTGCGCGTGAGGTCTGCTCCGATCCGCCGAAGCGCGAGCTGGACATGCTGCTCACGACAGGGGAGCAGGTTTCCATCGCGCTGATGGCTATGGCGATCGACGCGGCAGGTCATGAGGCGATCAGTCTCACGGCCGGTCAACTCGGACTGGTTTCCGACAGCGCACATACTCGGGCTCGGATCCAGCGCATCAGCCGAGAGCGCATTGAATCGGAACTGGCGGCTGGGAAGATCGTCATTGTCGCCGGTTTTCAAGGGACGGACGACACGGGCGAGATCACGACGCTGGGACGCGGCGCGTCGGACACCACCGCGACCGCGCTGGCGGCGGTTCTGGACGGAACGCGGTGCGAAATCTATACGGATGTGGACGGCGTCTACACGGCGGATCCGAGGCTGGTCCCGCAGGCGCGGAAGATCGACCGCATCAGTTACGATGCGATGCTCGAAATGGCGGCGGCGGGGGCATCGGTGATGCACTCTCGCGCGATCGAGTTCGGCGCCAAGTTCGAGGTTCCCATCTACGTACAGAGTTCACTGACGGATGCGAAAGGAACGATGATCATGCCCGAGACCGTCGGAATGGAAGCGATCGCCGTACGCGGCGTGACGCTGAAGGAGGACCTGGCGGTGGTCGCGCTGAACGGCGTGCCGAACACGCCGGGCGTGGCGGCGCGGGTCTTCGCGGAGATTGCGAAGAACCACATCCTCGTCGACGACATTGTGCAGAACATGTATGACGACGGACACTTTGCGAATCTGGGTTTCTCGACGAACGCCGACGGTGCGGGTGAGGCGCGGGCCGTGTGCGAGCGACTGGCCGCCGAGATCGGGATCGAGCGGGTCGAGATCGACGAGGGGGTTTCGAAGGTCAGCGCGGTGGGGCTTGGGATGCGCACGCACACGGGGATTGCTGCGACGATGTTCGACGCGCTTTCGAAGGCGAGAGTCAACATCGACAACATTTCGACGAGTGAGATCGTGATCAGTTGCATCGTACGTCGCGAAGACGGGCCCAAAGCGTTGCGCTGCCTTCACGAGGCGTTTGGACTCGACAAGGAACCGGACGACCACAACGTGATGTCATGAGCCCCGCGCGACCATCGCGACCCGCATCGATCGTGCTGCCGTCACCGTGGCGGCGTCGCGGGCTTGGTGTGGCGGTTATCGGGGTCCTAGCGGCCGGGGTCGTTTGTGTTCGATCGGCTGCGCCGCCTCGCGGGGATGACTACACCCGATATCACGATCGGAATTTTCGTGTGTCGCGCGTTGTCGACGGTGACACCTTCGACATCGATGCGCCGGACGGCGACAAGCGAGTGACGCGGATTCGACTGTGGGGGGTCGACACGCCGGAAGTGGGCGGCGGGGGGAAGGGTGTGAGGCACTTCGGGCCTGAGGCTTCCGCCTTTGCGAAGGAGACCTTGGACGGTCGGCGCGTACACGTTGTACTCTCGCCGCTGCGCTCACGCGGGAAGTACGGGCGGTTGCTGGCATATGTTCATGTCTCTCGCGGCGGGCGGATGTTCAATGAGATGCTGCTGGAAGAGGGGTATGCCTACGCCGATCTTCGCTTTCCACATCACTACAAGAAGCGCTTCGAGGGAATCGAGAAACGAGCGAGAAAGGCCGGAGTGGGTCTGTGGTCCGAGGTGACGCTCGACAAAATGCCCGCGTGGAAACAGCGGTTCGAGGGGGGATAGAATACAACGGAGGCAGCCGGTCGAAGCGCCACTGCCAACAGAGCCGCGACCGTGAGGGAGCGATGACGTTCGTGTCGACGCCACGCGACAATTCGGTCGGTTGGCCCGCCTCCCCCGACCGTGGCGGCAGCACTACTCATCCGACGCTACCGGGTCCGGGCAGTGCTGCGCTTCGCCATGCCGCACGCCGGGTAGCGCGCTGCGTCGAAGCGTTTGGGTGACGGCCAGGAAGAGCAATCCGCCAAGGACGCGCGCTTGAATGCTCAGATCGCGGGCGGATCGATCCCCCAAAGGGCTTTCGAAGCAGCCGCAACCAGCGGCGTTGGGTAGCGTTCGAAGGACCTTCTAAACCAAGCCTTCTAGAGAAGAAGGAGCGCGACCGCTGAGGTGTGACCGATCGCGCCGTTCCGCCGACACCTGCGCCACCTCAACGTCATCCCGCGCGACGCGATGATCATTGTCGCGGAACGCAGCGATGCGCAGACAACCGGATGCTTGGTGGAAAGCGGGTTCACCTGGTCATACACCCTTGTAGCACAGTACCGGTCGAACGCGGCGAGTGATCCGCACAAGATCGCGTTGGGCTCGCATTCCTGCATCAAGGTCCTTGCAGGCAGCCGGTGCCTCATCGACGAGTCGACTCGCGGAGAGCGGGTAGATCCATACTCCTTCCAACTGACGAGCGAACTCCCTCTCGAATGCTCGAGCGCGCGCGGCACTGCGGCTCAGTCGTCTCCCGGCGCCATGTGAACTCGACAACAGCGCATTCGGTTCCCCGCGACCTTCGACATGGTAGGTGTGCGTGGCCATTGAACCGGGAATCAGATTCGGTGTCCCCGGCGGAGCGACGTTGGCCCCCTTGCGGTGAATCCAGAACAGGCTCTATGTCCAAGTACTCTGGAAAGGTACGAGGCTGCCATCAAGCAGCACTTGACCGCCATCTGCGGGATGCTTGGACGAGCGAGCAGATTGGCGAGATTCGCAGTCCCAGAGCTCGTGTTCGCTGGAATCAGGCGGTTCGATCGGATAAAGTCGCGGGTTGAGGTTCGGCAACTGGGAACCCCAGCGTAAGGGGAGAGGTATGAGGGCTATATTCCATTGCGCATTCCGGTCGGAGGGCCCATTCTTCAAAGAGAAGATGAGTCAAACGACACAACATCGTACCATCATTCTCCTTCGGTTTCTGTGTTCAGTTGTGCTGGGTGCTATCCCAGTTGTCGCGGCGCCCCACAGTTCCAGTGCTCAGGAGCTTGATGCCAATGCATCCGGAGAACTAACCGGCGGCTGCATCTGCGATTGCTGCGCCCCCAATCCGCAATGCCCACCGACCCAGGGGGGCCCGGGGAGCCAGACTGCATCCTGGACGTGTAGTGATGCTGCTATATACTCGGCGTCAGCGAGCGCCAGCTACGGCGTGCTCCGCGCGATGGCAGATCTCTCTTATGAAACTCGAAACGAGTCGAGCCGCGCTTTCCGTGCTGACGGTCGCGCCTCGTTTGAGGACTGGCTAACTGCGGTAGGTGGAACCGGAGAGGCTAGGGTGCGTTTCACATTCGCGTTTGCCGGAACGGAATCCTACGCTGCTTCGATGCCGCCGGGGCGGACATTTCTTTTTTCGAGCAATCTGCTTCCGCAGCCTCTATCGTACAATGCTCCATTGAATGGACCGATCGACGTCGACCTCGACTTCACGTTTGGTGTTCCATTTTCTATCAATCCCAAGTTCGAAGTAAGGGCAGGCCAGACTTGCCGTACTGGCTGCATTGGTCCGGGAACACACGTGAGCCACGTGGACTACTACAGCGAAGGCCTTGGCGTGGAACTCGTCAACGTGGAGGTCATTGGGGTCCCCGGCGCACGAATCGTCGGTGAGTCGTGCTACGCATACCTGGGCACCGACACGGACCATGATGGCTGGGACGATTCGTGCGACAAATGCGTCGACACGCCCAGCCCGGATCAGGCCGACACCGACGACGATGCCGTCGGCGATGCATGCGACAACTGCCCCACGACCGCGAACGCGAAACAGGCGAACGCAGACACGGATAGCCTCGGCGACTTGTGCGACAACTGTCCTCATCACTTCAATCCTGACCAGGCCGATTGTGACGATGATCGAATGGGCGATGTCTGCACCATCGCCGAACTGTACGCGAACGATTGCCAGAATGGCAGCCTGGGTGACGGCGTACCGGACAATTGTCAGCTCGTGGGGAACGACTGCAACAGTGACGAAGTCCCCGACGAGTGCAACATCGGCGCCGGCATCAGCCCCGATTGCCAAAGAGATGGCATTCCGGACGAATGCCAGCTGTTCGAGAACAACTGCAACGCGAACACGGTCCCTGACGAGTGTGACATCGCCTCCGGAACCAGCCCGGATTGCCAGGGCGATGGAATCCCGGACGAATGCAACCTGGATCTGGGGCCTAGCCGCGACTGCAATACGGATCGGATTCCAGACGAGTGTCAGCTGGTCGAAAATGATTGCGACGCCAACCTTGTTCCCGATGATTGCGAGCGAAGTTGGCCGCGCGACCTTAACGCTGACAGCGTCGTCGATCTCACAGACTACCAGATACTCAACGACTGCGTGGCCGGTCCGGACGTTTCGCTGCCGCCGGATGGCTGCGGGCCGGGCGTTTTCAGCGTAGCCGACTTGGATGGCGACGGCGCTGTCACGTTGTCTGACTTTGGCTGGCTGCAACTTTCCTTCGGGACGTTTCTCTACTTTGGCCCGGACTGCTGCAAACCGAGAGGTACTTCATGCCATTCGGATGATGAATGCTGCTCCAGGGCCTGCGACAGGGGCTCTCGCGAGTGCAAGAGGTAGTTGCACACGCTGTGCAGTTTGCTCAGAGGCATCCTCGGGTCGTGTAACGCAATCTGTGCCTTGTTTTTCCGGCAACGGTGCCGTTGCACACAAGTGCGGCGAGAGGCCCACCGGCTCCGCAGATGGGGAAACGAGAATCGAACTGGGTCCGGATCACCAAGCGCTCGACGAGCCCTGCGGAACAGGTCGCACTCACCGTAACCTCGTCGAGTATACCGTCGGACGAGCGATGTGCGATGCGACCTTCCGATCCCGCGAAGGGCTCAATCACTCGTCGGTACTTGAACCGCATCTCGCTGCAGACCCATGGCCGCGAGGATACAGACCGGCCCGAGGATCGTCAGGCAGTAGGCCGCAAGGGGTATGTGACCCATGACCAGGGCGTGCGTGAACCAGAAGGCGCCCGTGCATATGAGCATTGGACCGATGTTCTCGCGTCGACGGAGCCCTCGCCACACGCCGATGAGCGCCAAGAGAAGGATCGGCAATTTGTAGATGATGTGGAAGATCACCCGTCCGGGCCGATCCGCGAACCAGAACCACCATCCCTGAAGATACAAGCGGCGCGGCAGCTTCTCCGGATGCGTTCGCAGGTCGTTACGCATCCAATCCTTAAAGACCTTCGCTTCTGCGTTCCCGACGCCTTTGAAGGAGATCATCGTATTGCTCGGTGGGAACCCGGCCTCGTCCAGCGCTTCAGCCGCCCGCTTCAATCCGGGAGCGCTTGCGCCGACCGGCTGCGAGAACAGTGTCGGCGCGCTGCTGACCATCACATCCGCGACGAAGAATTGGAATCCTGCAGAGTTCGACAGGACGATCCACTCGCCGCTCGCGACGCGATTGCGAATGACCCACGGTGAAATGACGATCACGGTTAGACATCCAAACAGGCAGGCCTCCCACATGCCTGAAACGAAACGGTCCCGGCGAATCGCCGACCAGACCCGGTCCACGATCCATGCCGGTCCGAGCAGCACGGCCCCGGGATGTCCTAGCGCCAACAGCCCGAACAACACGCCGGACAACGCCGCGCGAAGGAGACGCGGCTCGTCCCGATCCTCGAGCCACAGCATGAGTAGGCCCATCGTCATGAGACCCACCAGGATGGGGGTCATCCCGTTGGCTGTGAAGTGAACGTGCCAAGGGCAAAACGCGACAGCCATCCCCGCGAGGATCGCCCGTCGCGGTGAGACGAATCGCATCGCCGTCTTCGTCACCATGCCGCAGGTGAGGGCTCCTACGATCGATTGAGCCGCCAGAATCCAAAAATGCGACCCCGGCAGTGAGACCCAGGGCACCAGGAAAAGGACATAGGTGGGCGTGCGAAAAAAGGTCAGCTCGCCGAGAAGTCGATAACCCTCGCCCGCTACGAGGTTGTGCGCGAGTTCGGTATACCCGTCGTGCCCCCAGCCACCCGGTGCCGCCTTGTCGAAGACGCAAACGATGACGGTGCAGTAGAGAGCGCGAACGCAAAGTGCGGTGATCGCTACCAGGGTGTAGGGATTTCGCAGGAATCTCATTTCCCTGATACTATCGGCCTCGCGGAGCAGCAGGAATGAGCGAAGAACCGTCCATCCAGTGAGGTCAGACCGATGCAGTACGCCGCCAACGCCGCCGTCATCTTTGATATGGATGGCGTGCTCGTGGATTCCGCTGACGCCCATCTGCACAGCTGGCAGAAGCTTGCGGAGGAGATCAACGCGACCGTTACGGCAGAGCAATTCGCGGCCACGTTCGGCCGGCAGAACCGTGACATCATCCCACTCCTCTTCGGGGACGTTTCCGATCACAGGCTGCGCGATCTGGGCGATCGAAAAGAGGAACTCTATCGTGAGCTGGTTCGGGGATGCGTGCCGGCGGTTCCCGGTGCCGTGGAGTTGGTCCGTGGTCTGCACGAGGCGGGGATGCGCCTGGCCATCGGATCCTCGGGACCGCTGCAGAACCTCGAACTCATCCTCGACGAGATGGCATTGCGCGAATGCTTCGACGTGATCGTCAGCGCGGACGACGTCACGCGAGGAAAGCCCGATCCTCAGGTGTTCCTTCTGGCGGCCAAGCGACTGAGCTGCCCGCCGTTCCGCTGCGTCGTCGTCGAAGATGCGCCTTCAGGTGTTCAGGCCGCCAGATCTGCCGGTGCCTTCGCCGTGGCTATCCTCATGCACCATCCCGCCCGGGCCTTCGACGGCGCGGATCTGATCGTTCCGCGCCTCGCCGACCTGACGGTGCAGAGACTGTCTCAGCTGGTGGTCGCTGACGGCAAGCAGCAAGAAACGCGCTGAGACGTGGGTGGTCTTAGGCGTGTCGCGGGACGATCGTCACCGTAGATTGATGGCTGCTCTACCCACCGCTCTCGCCGCCGGTCTCGCGCCAGACGGCATGGTAGAAGAGGCGGTCTTCTTCCGCCTCGTGTCGGCGGAGCACCGCGATGATCTCTCGCCCTCGCAGGATGAACACTTCCTTGTCCTCGAGCGTCCGGTCCGCCATGGACTCCGCCGCCCGAATCACGCGATCCAACATCCCGATGATCGTCGGGTGCTCTGTTTGGAGCCGCTTGGCCTCGTCGCGCAGCTCCGGGCGTGCGTCGAGCCGTCCTTCGTTGATTCCGAGTTGATCCGAGGCATGGTGGGACCGCAGTCGCGCGTGGAGGAGGCGAAGCTCCTTCTCGACCTCTTCAAAGAACTCGTTGTCGAACATCGAGTCCCCCGCTTGGTCCAGCAGGTTCTCCAGAAGTCTCAGTGACTCTTTGACGGAGTTGTCTCGATCCGTGGCATGTGATTGACAGTCTGGTGTGGTCGTTGCCATAGCGTTCCTCCAAGCGGGCTCCAGGGACGTGATGCGTGTCCATACGCGATTCGGACGAGTCGTCCCTGCGGGTACCATCCTACCCGAAGAGGGACGTCTTCGAAAGTGATTTCCGTACCATATCGGCAGATTTGACACTTGTGCTTACATATTGACACTCGTGGTTCTTGGTTTTCATCCAAGCGGCAAAATATCGGACCTTTTCTGCGAATGGTGCTAGCCGCCGGCAGTTTCAGAATGTCCGTCCAACACCCTGCCCAGCCGCTGAATCGGGAGGTGGGTCGTCCGGAGGACTTCGTCGGCCGGCCGATCGTCCAGGCCGCGTTCGGCCGAGAGACGACATCCATCCAGCCGATCCGTCCTGGTGGAGCCGAGCTGGGAACAAACGTTGATTCCGCCCTCGACGCGATCACCCAGGTCGGCGGCGTGCTGCGCAAGCCAACGTGATACGGCAGTGCTCGAAGCCGATGCGAAGGTCAGACTGGTCAGGTTGGGAGGGTCAAAGGACCCCGTTCGGGCAAGCTGCAGCTCGACCGGACAGGGGAAAGGGAAGGCCTCGTTGATGGTCCGAATTCGATCGAAGTCGCGGCGGGCGTGGTGCGGATCTTGTCGCAGGAAGCAGATGGCCTCGCGGGCAGTGAGTCGATCGTTGAGGACTCCTCGCAACTCGATGGCGCCGCGATCATCGACGCGATAAATCTCGTAGGCCTGGCCGTCGCGGTGGGCCGGTGACTCACGCAAGACTTGGATCTCGCGGGCGGTGTATCCTACGGAAACATGGCCACCGAAGTCGTAGACGTAGAGTCCCGCATATCGGTGCGGACTGGGGATCGGCGGGAGGATCGGGGCGGCGTGACCTGGATTCGTGGCACTCACGGGAGCGTGAGCCGCACGAACTTGCGACGGCCTCGCTGGACGATGTCGCCGGAGGCAATCGAGACCCGGTCTTCCGCCGACTCGATCACTTCGCCATTGATTCGTACGCCGCGCTCGGCGATCAGCCGTCTGGCCTTACTCCGAGAGGTCTCGAAACCACAATGGGTCACCAGGTCAATCGGGATGATCTTGTCGCCGTCGAGTGCTTCAGCCGGGACCACGATCTCCGGGATCTCGTCCGGCAGGCCGCCCCCGCCTCCGCTGTGAACGCGCCGAAACTCCTCGGCGGCGGAATCACCGTCCTCGGCTGAGTGGTATTGGCCGATGATCGTCTTGGCGAGTACCTCTTTGGCATCGCGCGGGTTCTGCTTTTCGAAGTCGGTCAGATGGGCGACATCGGCGTCGGCGACGTCGGTCAGCAACGCGAAGTAGGACCGCATGCGTTCGTCCGGGATGCGCATGACCTTGCCGAACATCTCTGCGGGCGTATCGGTCACGGCGATGTAGTTCCCCAGTGACTTGCTCATTTTCTCGTGGCCGTCTGTTCCGACCAGTAGCGGGAGGACCATGACGATCTGCGGCGGTTGTCCCGCCTGGCGCTGCAGGTCTCGACCGCAAAGATTGTTGAAGGTCTGATCCGTTCCGCCGAGTTCCACGTCGGCGTGGACGGCAACGCTGTCGCGTGCCTGCATCAGCGGGTAGAGCAGTTCGTGCAGGTAGATCTCCTTACCCTGGGCTTGCCGTGTCGCGAAGGTGTCACGTTCCAACATGCGGGCCACGGTCATGCTGGACATCAGCTTGATGACGTCGGCACAGGTCATTGGCGTGAGCCACTCGCTGTTGTGGCGGACCTCGAGCTTCTCTTCGGAAAGATCGAGCACCTTCCCGGCCTGGCGGAGATAGGTCTTGGCGTTCGTTTCGATCTGCTCCGGCGTGAGCATGGGCCGCGTCTTGGATCGGCCACTGGGGTCGCCGATCATCGCGGTGTAGTCGCCGATAATCAGCACGGCTTTGTGACCGAGATCCTGGAACTGGCGGAGTTTACGAAGCACAACGGTGTGGCCCAGCGTGAGATCGGGTGCCGTTGGATCCATGCCGAGCTTGACGCGCATGGGTGTTCGCGAATCGAGGCGAGTGCGAAGCTCGTCGGTGGTGTAGATTCCGTCGCAACCCTGCTGGAGAATGTCGAGTGCTTCCTTTGTGCCCACCACGTTCACCTATCCGTTTCCGTTGGCGTTGGCGCAATAGGTCACGCGTTCGATCTCGACGGCTCGCCCGGTGGTCGACTCGACCGTTACCATAATCCCGCTGAGTCGCGCGTCGTTCGTCGCGACATCGAACGGACTCGGCACGGCACGAATCATCGCCGTCAGCACGCGCTCTTTTGTTCTTCCCAGGACGGAATCGTACGGGCCCGTCATGCCAAGGTCGGTGATGTAGGCCGTTCCCTTGGGGAGTACACGCTCGTCCGCGGTGGGAACATGCGTATGCGTGCCAAACAACACGCTGACCCGGCCATCCACATGCCAGCCCATCGCGATCTTCTCGCTCGTGGCTTCGGCGTGAAGATCCACGACGATGGTTTTCACATCGCTGGGAACCGACGCAATGGCCTGGTCCACGGCGGCGAACGGGCAGTTGCTGGGGATCTTCATGAACAGGCGACCCATGACGGAGATGACGGCCACGGATTGGTTTGATCGCGTCTCGAAGACGGTGACGGTTCGACCGGGCGCTTCGGCCGGAAGATTGGCCGGCCGCACGATCCGGTCGGAGGTCTCCATCACGGGGATGATTTCTTTGCGACGATAGAGATGGTCGCCGAGGGTGACGACGTCCACGCCGTAGTTGAGGATTTTCTCGTAGAGCGCGGGCGTGAGTCCCGAACCACCGGCGACGTTCTCGGCGTTGACGATGACTCCATCAATCCCCCGCTGGGGGACGAGGACCTCGAGCGCTTCGCGCAGAACCTGCCGACCCGGCGAACCCACCACATCGCCAACGCAGAGTAGTCTGATTTGCATGGTTATCCAATGCCGGACAAGCCGCGATCGAAACGGTTTCCGTCACGTACCACGGGCTGGGTCTGAAGCTCCATCAGCGGGCGAGTGCGATCACGCGGACCTCGCGCAAGACAGTGACTCGAATCTCGCCGGGATAGGTCATCTGTTCCTCGACCTCCTTGGCGATGTCGCGAGAGATCTTTGCCGCCGTGGCGTCGTCGACGCTCTTCGCATCGACGATGACGCGAATCTCGCGGCCCGCCTGGATCGCGAACGCTTCCTTCACACCCGGCGGGGCTTTGGCGATCTCTTCGAGTTGCTGAAGGCGCTGGATGTAGCGTTCCAGCGACTCGCGGCGGCCGCCCGGTCTGGACGCGCTGATGGCGTCCGCAGCGGCGACGATCGGCGTGTAGGGGCTTGTCGCCGGAATGTCGCCGTGGTGACCTTCGATGGCGTTGAGCACTTCAGGCTTCTCATTGAAGCGCTTGCAGAAGTCGGAACCGATCTTGGGATGGCCGCCCTCGACCTCGTGATCGATGGCCTTGCCAATATCATGCAGCAGACCGCATCGTCGCGCGAGGCGGCCGTTGAGATCGAGTTCGTCGGCGATCGCCTGACAGAGGAACGCCACTTCGACGCTGTGCTTGAGCACGTTCTGACCGTAACTGGTTCGATACTTGAGCCGGCCGAGAAGGTCGAGCTGCTTGCGGTGGAGACCGCCGACGTTCGCTTCGAGCGCCGCCTTCTTGCCCGCCTCGATGAGTTCCTCGTCCAGCTCATGTCGAACCTGAGCGACCAGCTCCTCGATGCGACCGGGGTGGATTCGACCGTCTTGGATCAGCCGCTCGAGTGCCCGGCGCGCCACCTCTCGCCGCACGGGATCGAAGGCACTCACCACGACCACGCCGGGCGTATCGTCGACGATGACGTCGACACCACTGGCCTTCTCGAAGGCGCGAATGTTCCGACCCTCGCGCCCGATCACGCGACCCTTCATCTCGTCGGAGGGAATCCCGACGGTGGAGACCGTGCTCTCGCACGTGTGCTCCCCGGCGTAGCGCTGAATCGCGGTCAGTGTGATCTCACGCGAGCGCTGAAAGGCTTCGTCCTTGGCGGCCGAAACCGACTTGGCGACTAATTCCGCGCGCTCCTGCTCGAGCTCAATTCGCAGGTCCTCGAGAACCGTGCGTCGCGCTTCGTCGACGGACATTCCGCTGACTTTGAGCAACTGATCGCGTCGCTGGGCGAGCAGAGCGTTGGCCTCTTCATCGCGTAGCTCGGCTTCCTCCATTCGAGAGGCGAGCTTTGCCTGGGCCTGTTCGAGGTTCCGCTCTTTTGTCTCGAGGGTGTCGAGCTTTCCCTCCAGGTTGTCTTCGCGTTTGGTGAGGCGTCGTTCGGTCTCTTTGAACTCCGCTCGCATTTCGTTGGCTTCGCCGCGCAGCCGTTCCTGACCTTTGAGGAACTCCGCCTTGGCGTCGACCTCGGCGGTCTTGCGGGTGACGTCGGCCTCGGTACGCGCCTCCGAGGTCATGCGGTCGGCCTCCGCCTTGGCGGCATCGAGGCGTGACCGTCCCATCCATCGCACGAACAGGTAGCCCGCGACTACGCCAACCGCCACCGCAAGAACGCCGGCGGTGATGACACCCGCGGTAACCTGGGCAACCATGAAGCTCTCGGTAGGAATATTCATCGTGCTGTGGTCCGCATATGACAAAACTCCGAAGGACGCGGATGCCGGGCTCGTCGCCCGCGCGTCAACATCAGTCGGGCACATGCGCCGTCGCGTCGGCGCAGCGTCCTCGGTAGGCGTTGCTACAATGCTTGCGTTACGACACCGGATCAATAGGTGGGACGTCGGCTCGCCCGAGCCCTCGGGGATCTGGACGCTGGTCGCCCAAGTGCAGGCGCCACGCCAGCCTGGTCGTAGCGAAGGCTACGCGTTTCGAACGATCTCCCCAAACTGGTGCATCGTGCGGAGTATCCGTTTCACTTCAGTCGACACGCACTGCGAAAGACCCCGGCGCACGCCAGAGCGTCCTGTGAGGGCAGCGCTGCCGAATCTGTAAAGGCCGCGTTGGTACCCTTAGCGACCGTGAACAATGCGATTGATACCTCACACCTACGAGCCATCTATCTTCGGGGGTCGATCGAACAGGGGCCGCTAGGCCGCCTCCCCGCAATCTTGGGATCCCAAGGATACGAGGACCCAACACCGGTGATCGCAAACTCCATCGCTCGCTGAGGCGAGCCGATGGACGACAAACATTCTCCTCGACTGCTGCTGAAAACCGTGTCCGCTTACAAACCGCTCAGCCCCTCAGGGCCAGTGCTATCGGCAGCCAAAACTAAAGTGACAGCGCACATAGCCATCGTCCCATAGTATAGTTGCGAAAAGAGGGGTGTCAAGGCACGCCTCCTGCCCTTGTGGGCTCGGCCGGGCGGTGTTCTTTTTTTGAGACAAAAGACGTCCGGCGGCTGGCGGCGGGATCGCCGAGAGGCTTGGCGCGGCGTCAGGAGTTTCGTCAATTCATGTCGTGAACGCGACCTACAACGAGTCCGATGCTGTATAATCACGGGCCTTTGGCCTGAGGGATGGCCCTGTTCTTGCCGTCCCCCTGGCCGACCGTGGAGAAGCCAGATTCCTTGCCGTTGGGACAGGACATGAAAACCGTGAGTAGGATCAGTTTGCTCGTGCCGGCCATGGCGCTGGCGGCGACAGTAGCCTTTGGGCAAGTCGGCGCCCCAGCGAAAACACCCAAGGCCAAGGTAAGCCTCGTGCCCGATGTCGAGGCGGTCTCGCCGGGCGAGCCCTTCGAGATTGGACTTCGCTTCGAGCTGGCGGAGGGTTGGCACATTTACTGGAAGAACAGCGGCGACAGCGGTCAGCCGCCACGGGTCGATTGGACCCTTCCTGGTGGTTTTGAAGCCGGCGATCTTCAGTTTCCGGTACCCAAACGGCACGTAACCGGCGGCGCCATCGTGACCAACATCATCGAGGGTGCGCCGATTCTCCCCGTTCGCATCACGCCGCCCCAGATGATCGACGAGTCCAAGGTGGCGTTCTCGGCGAAGGTCCGATATCTGATTTGCCAGAAGACCTGTCTGCTCGAGACGGCGGAACTGAAGCTCGAGATCCCGGTGGCTGCCGCCGGCGACGTGGTCAAGCCGGCCAATGAGATGCTGTTTCGGCGTGCCCGCAAGGCACTCCCGACGACGACGAGCAAGTACCTGAGCGTGTCCGCGTCGACCAAGCCGGAAACCGTGTCGGCCGGAAAGTCATTCGAGCTGGTCATCGACGCCACGATCAAGCGGGGCTTCCACATTCAGTCGCACACGCCGTCGAATCCGGCGTTCATCGCCTGTGAGGTCTACCTCGAGCCGTCGGACGGCGTGATCTTCGACGAGGCTGTCTATCCGCCGGGGAAGAAGCGTAAGGTCAAATACCTAGGCGAAGTGAGTGAGTACGGCGGCAAGATCACGATTCGAGTTCCAGGATCGTTGGAGGCCGATGGCGATTCCGGTCCGCGCCGTCTGGCGGGCATTCTCAAGTATCAGGCGTGCAACGAAAAGGGGACTTGCTTTCCACCCACGGCAGTGGCGTTCGCGACGGGTGAGATTGGCAGGACCAAGGTCGGTGCATCGGGATCGACGGCACCCGCCTTCGCCGGGGCCGCGGAACCGACGGGCAGCCAACCCCCGGACCGGGCCACAGACGTCGGCACGGCAGCAACGGAGGGCGAAGAGGATCTGGAGAGCTGGCTCAGAGGGCTCGGGCTTCCTGGGTTGCTCCTGGGGTGTTTCCTTTACGGTCTCTTCATCAACGCAACACCGTGCGTGTTGCCATTGCTCTCGATCAAAGTGCTGGGGTTTGTTCAGCAGGCGCACGAGTCGCGAAGCCGAACCATGATGTTGGGCTTCTCATTCGGCACGGGCGTGATGATACTGTTCATCGCGCTGGGTTTCCTGGCGGCACAGGGAACCAACCTGCTTCAGTATCCGGCCGCCGTGATAGCGCTCGGCGCCGTCGTGATGGCCTTGGCGCTTAGCATGCTGGGCGTCTACACACTGCAGGTTCCGACGGCGGCGACCAAGTTGGATGCAACGCTTCAGAAGGAAGGCATCGTCACGTCCTTTGGAAAGGGCGCGCTGGCGCCGGTACTCGGGTTTGCGTGTGTAGGGCCGTTCATGGCGGGGATGTTCGGGTGGGCGGCACAGCAGCCACCGCGCACCGCGTTTCTGGCCTTTCTCTCTGCGGGCATCGGTATGGCGAGCCCATACGTTCTTCTTGGAGCGAACCCTCGATGGCTGAGCTTCCTGCCCAAACCGGGCAACTGGATGATCACGTTCGAGCGGATCATGGGCTTCTTACTGCTCGGCATGGTGATCTTGTTGATTCACCCGGTGGTCGGGCACCTCGGGGCCGAAGGCCTGGAATGGACGTTGGTCTTCCTGGTCGCCGTAGCGCTGGCGTGTTGGATTCTCGGCCAGGTGAACTTCAGCATGTCATCGACGGCACGGTTGCGATATCGAGGTGGTGCGGCCGCACTTGTGATCGGGGCCGCCACAGCGATCTTCGGTTGGGTCTATCCCATCGGAGAAGCCGTGGCCAATAACGAGTCCGCCGCCGGCATCAGTGGTGGGCATGCACAGGGCTGGAAGTACTGGAAGTACTGGTCACCCGATTCGGACGCGGCGGACCTGGACGCGGCAGTAGTGATCAAAGACCTTGCCTGGAAAAAGGACATTCCCTGGCAAACGTGGTCGAACGCCGCCGTGGCGGAAGCTGTCGGCGCCGGCAAATGTGCGTTTGTGGATTTCACCGCGGCCTATTGCACGAACTGCAAGGCCAACAAGGCAGCGGCCACCAATACGCCGGAAGCGAGCGAGAAGATGAAGGCGCTCGATGTGATCCCGTTTGAGGGGGACTACACGTCTGGCAACGAAGAGATCCACGAACTGCTACAGCAGTACGAGCGGCCTGGCGTGCCGCTCAACCTGATCTACGCTCCCGGTCAGCCAGGCAACCCGGTCGTGCTGCGACCGCTCTTCGGAAGCAAGGCGTACCTGCTGGACAAACTCGACGAAGTGTGCGCCGCGCCGGTCGCCGACTCCAGGGTGTCGAGGTCCACGCCCTGACACGGAACGTGAAGAAGCGTCGAGAATTGGTCCGATACCGAGGTGTAACGTGTCACTCCGGCGCAACGAATTCAGGTTGCGATTGACCCTGCATTGCGCGAGCGAGATCATTCAACATAGCCCGTAGGCGGGTCGATGTACTCCCGCCGCACCGGACGATGCAGGGGAGCGATTCGATGAAGACGTTCAAGAAGACCATCACGGAAGCTCTGATCCTCGGGGGGATCGGCCTGATTGTGGCGCTCGGCGTCAACGCGACGCGAGACAGCGGATCGGTCAAGCTGACCAAGAACTACTTCGCCAAACGCCCCGTGGCGCCGGGCGCACAGACAACTCCTTTCGGTACCGATCTTAGACAGCCGGAACTCGACCCTCCCGCCGCGCCCACATCGGAGACTGGCTCGGCGCTTGAGCACAGTTATCAAGCCGTAACCTTCGAGCAGGCCGCCGCCATCTTCAACGACCCGAACACCGAGATGGGTGTCAACGTCTTCATCGATGCGAGAAACGACGACGCGTACAAGGAAGGGCACATTCCCGATGCACTGCAGGCCTACCACTACGAAATCGAACGATATATCGATAACGTGATGCTCTATGCCGAGGGGGCCGAGAAGGTCGTCATCTACTGCAACGGCGGCAACTGCGAGGACAGTATCTTCGTCAGTAACGACCTACTGGAAGCCGGCATCTCCTACGACAGTCTCTATCTGTTCGAGGAAGGTTGGAAGGCATGGACCGCCAACAACATGCCGGTCGAGACCGGGCGTATCGAAGAGGCGGACGGAGAGTAGCGCCGATGCGACAGTCTTTGATTCAACGATTCGACGGTTCCACCGTTCCTGTTCCACTGATCGTTCGCCTGTTCCTCGGCGGGTATTTCATCTCAACGGGCATCACCAAAGTGCAGGATCCGTTCGCGTTCATGAAGGGGATCCGACTCTACGAAATGCTGCCGGAATCGCCGGCGTTTCTCCTCAACGGAACGGCCGTCGTCCTGCCGTGGCTTGAAATCCTCTGCGGCGCGGCGCTGGTTCTGGGGCTGTTCCGTCGCGGGGCGGGCATGCTGATGGCGCTGATGCTCTGCGTGTTTACGCCCGCGATCCTGCTTCGCGCGTTGGCCATCGTGCAGGAGGAAGGGATCTCGTTCTTCGACGTCAAGTTCGACTGCGGCTGCGGAACGGGCCCGGAAACCACCTGGGTCAAACTTCTCAAGAACACTGGCCTGTTCCTGATGGCGACGTTCATGGCGCTGTCGCATTACCGCCGATGGAGTCTGGCGGGCCTGTTCGTCCCGGCGGAGCCTCGGCCGGTATACTGCGATCGTTGCGGCAAAACCGTCGTCGTCGCCATCGGGGACGTCTGCGAAGCCTGTGACGCGAAGGCGGAAACACCCGGGCCGAGCCCGAGCGCAGCGACCTGACCGGCCTCGTGACCGCTTCAAAATCCGTCCGGACCTGTGACTTTCCTCTTGGACCTTGCATCATGAACTCGGGTCCCCGTACATTGTCAGTCAGCAAGACCGGATTCCAATGTTCAGGGAGGGCCCAGACGATGAAGCTCGCACGACGCGTTCTGGAACTGGCGGAGTCCGCCACGCTGGCGGTTTCCGCGAAAGCTGCGCGACTCAAGTCCGAGGGGATCGATGTCATCAGTTTCGGCGCAGGCGAACCGGACTTCGATACGCCGGAGTTGATCAAGGCCTCAGGCATCTGCGCGATCAAGGAAGGTCAGACGCGTTATCCCAAACCGGCCTCCGGTCTGATCGAAGCCAAGCAGGCGGTCTGCCAGAAGCTCGCGAGGGAAAACTCGCTGAAATACACGCCCGATCAGGTGATCATCACCACGGGCGGAAAGATGGCCGTCTACCTCGCGGTGAACGCGCTGATTGATCCCGGGGATGAGGTTCTCATTCCCAAGCCCTACTGGGTAAGTTATCCGGAGATCGTCAAGCTCGCCGGTGGCGAACCGGTCTTCGTGATGGGCGCGGAGGAGAACAGCTACAAGCTGTCAGCCGTGGAACTTGCCGCCGCCGTTAGCGACCGAACGCGCATGGTACTGCTCAACTCGCCGTCCAATCCCAGCGGCGTGACGTACACCCCGGACGAGATTCGTTCGCTGGCCGAGGTCTTGAGCAGGCGCGATCTCATGGTCGTTTCCGACGAGATTTACGATCGGTTGCTCTACGACGGTCACGAGACGCTGAGCTATGCAGCCGCCGGCGATCGTGCGTTCTCGCAGACGGTGACGATCAACAGCGCCTCGAAGACCTATGCCATGACGGGTTGGCGCATCGCCTATGTCGCGGGGCCGACCGAGGTCATCAAGGCGATGGCGAAACTGCAGTCGCAGACCACCAGCGGCGCGGCCACGTTTACGCAGGTCGCGATGGCGACGGCACTCACGGCGGATCAGGCGCCCGTAGAAGCGATGCGAACCGAGTTTGAGCGTCGCGGCCGACACATGCACGAACGCCTCACTGCCATGAAAGGCGTTCGCTGTGCAAAGCCGACCGGCGCGTTCTACTGTTTTCCGAACGTCGCAGGAGCCTATCGCAAGCTCGGCGTCTCCGGATCAGCGGCGTTCGCCGATCGGCTCTTGACCGAAGCGAACGTGGCCGTCGTTCCGGGGGTCGCATTCGGGATGGATGACCACGTGCGACTGTCGTTCGCCGCCAGCATGCAGCAGATCGACGCCGGACTCGACCGGATCGAAGCGTTCCTGCGCTGACGCCTACTTGAGTTTCCCTCGTATTCCCTGCGGTCTCTGAACCGAGGCCACCTCGCTAGAACTGGCTCCACAGGAACTGGTTCGTCACCTCGTGGTGAAACATGATCTCGCCGCGTTTGACCTGATCGCCCAGTTCTTTCGGGCAGCGATCCGCGGACATCTGCTTGACGTCGACGTACTTGCCGTGACACTCGTCGCCGAGAATGTCGGCCGCCAGGCGGCTGCTCTTGAAAAGCCGAATCGCATCGTAGATGTTGTCGGGGAGGAACCGCGTTCGCGAGCGCTTTCCTTCCGCATCAGCCGGATCGGGCAGCGGACCCTCGAGCCCCGTGCGAAGTAGCGTATAGAGGAGCAGGTAGGGATTGGCATCGGGCGCACACGAGCGAAACTCGACCCGTGCGGTGCGCTCGTTGCCCAGCGGAATGCGAATCATGGCGGCCCGGTTTACGGGCGAGGCCTTGATCTGGTTCGGCGCTTCATAGTTCGGATCGAGCCGGCGATACGCATTGACGCTCGCGTTCGGCACGAGGCAAATGTCGACGGCGTTGTTGAGCAGACGCTCGACGAACGCCCACGCGGTCCTCGACAGGCTGTCCTGCCCGTCGGCGTCATAAAACAGGTTCTTGCCGTCGCGGTTCAGCGACAGGTTGCAGTGCATGCCATTGCCGTTGACGCCCGCAAAGGGCTTGGGCAGAAACGATGCCGTCAACCCGAGGTTCCTGGCAACCTGCCGGCAGGTCAACTTGTACAACTGAATCTGGTCGGCCATCACCATCGCTTCGGCGAAACCGAAGTTCAGCTCGAACTGCGACGGCGCCACCTCCGGGTGGTCCTTTTCATTGCTGAAGCCCATCGCACGCTGCGCCTCCGCTGCGTGGTCAATGAACTGACGCAACGGATCTTTGGGAAGCGAATGGTAGTATCCGCCGGTCGAGATGAACTCGAACTTGCCGGTCTGATAGTACTGGCGCTCAGCCTCATCCGTCTGGAAGAGAAAGCCCTCGATCTCCGGTGCGACGTTGAGAATCGTTCGCTCGTTGCGATAGAGTTCGTCTGTATGCTCACGCAAGCGCGATCGGAAGTCCGCGGCGTAGACGCTGCCGTCGTGCGATCGGACCTCGCCGAACATGATGACCTTTCCCGGACCGAAGATATCGGCGGGAAGCCAGTAGAACGCGGGCCAGTCCAACTGCAGCTTCAGGTCGGACTCGCTGATGGCGGCGAAACCGCGTATCGATGATCCGTCAAACGTCAGGTTGTTGGCCGACTTCAGAAGAAACTTCTTGTCGTAGTCGAGCATGTGGAAGCGCCCTTCGATGTCGGTGAAACACACCGTCACCGCCTTAAGACGCTTTTCGTCCGTCAAGTACTTGCGACGTTCTTCCTCGACCTGACCCCGATCGACGCGCTCGAGCCGCTGGTGCTTGGCTTCGCCGTTCATCTCCTCGAGCTGCTCGTACGGGATTTCCAGGAAGTTGCGTAATCCGTTGCTGACCATGGCAATCGTCCCTCTCTCGGTTGACAAATAGCCGCCACCCGTGGCGATGACCGTTCCTATCGTATTATTTATGCTAAGTTTTGCCGCATGTCAATTAAATCGCTCGAGAATTATTGTAAGATCCGCATCGGTAAGGCTTTGTTGGCTGTGAGTTGTTGTTGGGCGGGTGTCGTTGACATCCGGCGTCGGGGCCGATAGCGTTCGTAGAGGAAGGCAGTAGCGAGTTGGGGCCCGAGACAGGCCCCGTTTTTGTGTCCAAGCAGTCACCGGCCCCTTAGGGCTCGAGAACCTCCCATGACGGCGGTCGACAAACAACAGGCCTGCGTCTTCGGCCTCAGTTGGGGCGACGAGGGCAAGGGCAAGATCGTGGATTTGCTCTGCCCCGCGTTCGATGTCGTCACGCGGTTCAACGGCGGTGCCAACGCCGGCCACACCGTCTGCGTCGGCGACGAGACCTTCGCCCTTCACCTGTTGCCGGCCGGGGTCTTGCGTCCCAACGTTCTTGGCGTGATCGGACCGGGCGTGGTGGTCGATCCGATCGCGTTGCTTTCGGAGATCGACGGTTTGGCGGCGCGGGGGGTCGATGTTGCCGGGCAACTTCGTATCAGCGATCGCGCACACCTCGTGCTCCCTTATCACAAACTGGAAGATCAACTCAGCGAGAAGGCCGCGAGCGAGGGCAAACGAATCGGGACGACCTCGCGAGGCATCGGGCCCTGCTATGCCGACAAAATGAAACGATCCGCCGCGGTCCGCTTCGTCGACCTGCTGAATAAGGACGCGCTTCAGCAGCGTGTTCGTCGGATCGTCGAGCAGCGGCGAGCGATGCTCTCCACCCGCTACGGCGATGACTTCGAGCTAGACGCCGACGCCGTCCTCGCCGATCTGGAAACCGCCCGATCTCGGCTCGCACCGAGCATCTGCGATACCAGCGAACTGCTGCACGAGGCGGCGGACGAACAGAAGTCTCTGTTGTTCGAGGGTGCAAACGGCATCTTGCTCGACGTCGATCATGGGACCTATCCCTTTGTCACGTCGAGCAGTGCAGGACCGCACGGGATCTGGGCGGGCGCAGGATTCGCACCGCTGGAGGTCACCTTCCGAATCGGAACCACCAAGGCCTACGCAACACGCGTCGGCGCCGGTCCCTTCGTCTCCGAGCTGGAAAACGTTGTGGGCGATCGCATCCGCGAAGCCGGCCATGAATATGGAACGACCACGGGCCGACCCCGCCGGTGCGGATGGTTCGATGCGGTCTCCTGTACCTACGCCGCCAGACTCTCCAGTGTCACGGACATAGCACTCACGCACCTCGATACGCTCAGCGGATTCGAACAAATCGGCGTCTGCGTGGCCTACCGCATCGACGGCAAGACGACGACCCGTTTCCCGGCAGACACCTCGCTGCTGTTGCGTGCGGAACCGGTCGTCGAGTTCGTACCCGGTTGGACCGGAGACTTGCGCTCCGTGCGCACGTTCGACGAGCTGCCTGAAGAGGCGAATGCTTACATCGAACGGGTCGAAGCGCTGGTAGGGGCTCCGGTCACGCTGGCCGGGGTCGGACCCGATCGATCGCAGACCTTGGTCCGCGGCCGCATACGCCGCCTGATCGACGTTTCTGAACCAACGACAGCCTGACGCGACATCATGACGCACGCACCTATTGACCCGCACGACGTTCTCGACGTTCCGCCCGAACGACTGCCCCGACACATCGCCGTCATCATGGACGGTAACGGCCGCTGGGCGAGCCAAAAAGGCTGGCCTCGCGTGCGCGGCCATGAGCAGGGCGCCAAGACCGTGCGAACCGTCGTCACCCAATGTGCCAAACTCGGCATCGAAGCGTTGACGCTCTACAGCTTCAGCACCGAAAACTGGAAACGCCCGGCCGACGAAATCCAATTCCTGATGGGGCTCTATGTCCGCTATCTCGTGGCTGAGCGCGACACCATCATGGACAACAACGTCTGCTTTCGTCATGTCGGGCGCCGAGAGGGCCTTCCCGAATCGGTCTTGACCGAGATGGATAAGACGACGGAAATGAGTCGCGAAAATACGGGCTTGACGCTCTGCCTCGCGCTCAACTACGGCGCCCGCGACGAGTTGGTCGACGCCGTTCGCGCCATCGCTCGAACCGTGAAGGACGGCACGCTCAATCCGGAAGAAATCGACGAAGCGTTGGTGTCGGCGTCACTCTATACCAGCGGCATTCCCGATCCCGACCTGTTGATCCGAACCGCCGGCGAACGCCGCATCAGCAACTTCCTGCTCTGGCAGATCAGCTACGCCGAGATTCACGTGACGGAAACGCTCTGGCCCGAGTTCACCGAGGCGGATCTCAACGACGCCATCCGAGACTTCGCCAGGCGCGAACGACGATTCGGAAAGGTCATCACATCCTAGACGCGGCAGAGAGACGCCCACTCCGCTGACGCTCACTCCGCCTCTTCGACCGTGACCGTAATCTCAAACGTCCGGAGGGGATCCACCTCTTCCCAGCTTCGATGATAAACCATGCCGAGCGTCGTCGTCCCAGGAGCCAACGCGGTGAACGTCCAAAGCCCCTGCTCACCGCATCCGGGCATTCCACAATCGGCGCGGAAGCTCGTGTTCGTATGTTCCAGTACGGCGTCATCAACTTCCGTGACCTCCCACGCATAACCCGTACTCTGATTCCCGGACAGACTGACCAGAACCTTGGCACCCACACCGGCAGTCACGGTAGCGCCACTATCGTTTTCCTCAAAGCGCAGTGTTTCGACGAGCAACAGCGGACAACCGCCGATCAAAGCGCAGAGCAAAATGACAAGACCCGTCGGCGCGTGTCGGTTCAGCCGAATCGGTGAGAGGCTCATCGCACAATCTCCTTGATGGGATCCCTCGCCTTCGTGCTCCCTTGGGACACCGAGGGCGCTCGGCGAGGGGATCGACTTTCGGTTTGAAGCGGTTCAACACTCATGGTGGCCACTCTTTACGTCGCTGTTCATTCTCCGTGATGCCATGCCCGACGGCAAGCATCACCGGTCCTCCGCCCGCCGTAGAACTCCGCTTGCCGTTTTCCGATCTGTCGCCATAATGCCTTCGCACGGGCTGTTTTGAACGTACGAGAAGAGCCGGAAAGGTATCGAATGGGACTGCTCGAGGGCCGAAAGGGCCTGGTTTTCGGAATCGCCAACGACCGTAGCATCGCCTGCCACATCGCCAGGGCGTTTGACGATGAAGGTGCAGCCTGCGCCTTCCCTTACCTCCCCGGCGAGAAAAACGAGCGACGCGTTCGCAAGGCAATTGAAGGTCTCGGCATCACCAATCCCGATCTCATACCCTGTGATGCCCAGAAAGACGAAGACCTCGACGCCGTCATCGCCGCAACCAAACGACGCTTCGACAGCATCGATTTCCTCGTCCATTCCATCGCCTTCGCCGATCGAACCTACCTCAAACCGGGCATGTTCGTCCAAACACCACGAGAGGCCTTCCTGCAAGCGCTCGACATCTCAGTCTACTCGCTCATCGCCATGGCGAAACTCGCCAAGGAAATCATGCCAAACGGCGGCTCCATCATCGCCATGACCTACTACGGCAGCGAGAAGGCCATACCCGGCTACAACGTCATGGGCGTCGCCAAGGCTGCACTCGAAGCCACCGTCCGCTACCTCGCCGCGGAACTCGGAGAGAAAGGCATTCGGGTCAACGCCGTCAGCGCCGGACCCCTGCGGACCCTCTCCTCCATGGCCGTCGGCGGCATCGACGAAATCTTCGACTGGGTCGCACGAAAATCCCCGCTTCGCCGAAACATTGAAGGCGGCGAAGTCGGAAAAACCGCCGTCTACCTTGTGAGCGACCTCTCGACCGGTGTGACCGGCGAGAACATCTTCGTCGACGCCGGGTACAACATCGTCGGGCTGTAGATCGCCGCAAGTACCGCCCTTCGCCCGTGAAGGTGAGTTGGCGGCGGACAAGAAAAGACTTCGGGCGACCGATAACGCGCGTCACCGCCGCCGTAGACTTGCCATGCCAACGCGTCTTGGGCTATGCTGTCTTGTCTGGGGCATCTCCCAGCCGGAAAGTCCAGATGAAATACCATAACGACGTTCTCGAACTCATTGGCCATACGCCTCTCGTCAAGATGAACCGAATGGTCGATGCCGATTCGGCCACCGTCTTGATGAAGATGGAACAATGTAACCCCGGCGGTTCGGTCAAGGACCGAATGGCCATCCACATCATCCGCGGTGCGGAGGAGCGCGGGCGGATCAAGCCCGGCGCAACGCTCGTCGAAAGCACCTCCGGAAACACGGGCCTGGGGCTGGCCATGGCGGCGGCGGTGCGCGGCTATCGCTGCGTCTTCACCATCCCCGACAAAATGAGCAAAGAGAAGATCGACATGCTCAAGGCGTTCGGCGCGGAGGTCGTGGTCACGAGAACCGAGCTGGCGCATGACCACCCGGACAGCTACGTCGAGGTCGCCAAGAGAATCACGCGTGAAACGCCCAACGCGTTTTACACGGACCAGTACTACAACATGGACAACCCCGAAGCGCATTATCTGACCACGGGTCCTGAAATCTGGGCGGACACCGATGGGAAGATTGACTGCCTGGTCGGTGGAATTGGTACCGGCGGAACCATCTCCGGGACCGGAAAGTACCTCAAGGAGAAGGCGGCCGAGGCAGGACGCGACGTCAGCATCGTTTGCCCAGATCCGAAGGGCAGCATCTACTACGATCGCTTCCACAATCGTGAATCCGGCGAATCGCAGGTCTATGTCGTCGAGGGCATCGGACATGACTTCATGGTCGGAACGCTCGACTTCTCCGTCATCGACGAAGTTCGCGAAGTGTCAGACCGTGACAGTTTTCTGACCGCGCGGCGACTCGTACGCGACGAAGGGGTGTTTGTGGGCGGTTCCGCCGGAACGGCCGTGTTCGGCGCACTCCAGGTGGCCAAAGAGCTGGGCCCCGGGCGGCTTGTGGTCGTCATTCTCCCCGACTCCGGCGATCGATATATCAGCAAGTGCTTCGACGAAGAGTGGATGAAGGACATGGGATTCATCGGAACCGCGCAGCGATTGGGAACCGTGCGGGAGGTGGTTCAGTCCAGACGCGCCGAGGTCCAGTTCGCCCAACCGAACGAATCGCTGACCGCCGTCGCCGCACGGATGAGCCGCCTGGGCATCTCGCAAATGCCCGTCGCGGAGGAGGACGGCAAACCGCACCGCATTATCCACGAGGCCGATCTACTTCGGGCGCTCGTCGAAGGATCCTGCGGGCCCGAGGATACCGTGCAATGTGCCGCAACACCCATCGAGGGAATCGTATCGCTGGACGACTCGCTGTCCGAGGTTCAGCGCGTCTTCGAGAAAGATGAGGTAGCCGTTGTCGTGGATCGCGAGAGAATTATTGGCGTCATCGCCAAGATCGACGTCGTGGAATTCCTCGCCGGGCAGCTCGAACGCTCGTCGTCGTGAGCCCATCCTCCCGTTAGTGAGAAAGTCGGCCCCGAACTCAACTGTCCATTCGCACTTTGCCGATTTCTGTTCGGGTCAGTGAAGATCACCGGAAGTACTCCGTACAGGGACTTAACGAGGGTGCTTCCTCGTCGAATCCGTCGGCCTCCGGCGGGGCGTTACGCAATCGACGCGCAAGTGGCACGCAAGTTGCCAATTAAGAATGGCGTTGCGGCCGGGCTCCTACGCCAATGGGAAAGCCGGTCGCCCTTAACTGAATGCCCATGGGGGATGGCCTGGTACTCTCCTCTCTCCGGCCCGAACACGCCAGGTCATCCTCCTGTGCTTGCGCTGGCACCGTGGCGGCGCAACGCAGCGAGAATGTCTCGACTTCCCAAACACCCTCTCCTCACACAATGTTCGTATTGCAGCCATATTGCATAATGGCCGTTGCGACTGGCGTTCTTGCCTCGCCCTTCCCATCGTCGGCGTACCGGGAGTCTCCGATCTGAGATTCGCGTCGAATTCAGACGCCACGGCGGCGAGTTCTTGAGGAAATTCGTGCCCGACTGCGCGTCAGGGCGAATCGAGCAACAGAAACCGGCGCACCAGAAAAACGTCTGAGTCGCGGAAGCGGTCTGGTATACTGGGGGACGCTTTCCAGCGGGCCGTATGGGAACTGACGTAAAACCTGTTCCGTGACCGTGAATCGCTGCTTCGATGCGGTCACACCTGAAGCGGGTCGTTGTGATCCCCACAGCAAGACAGGGCTGCTTCTGATGTAGGACATTAACTACGGGGAGAGAGGACATGCCAGCACGCAGTACCCACCGCGCGAGTCGAGGACCGGCAATCTTATTCATGGCTGCCATCGCTGCAGGCGGATCTCTTGCCCTCGCCGTTCCCCCCGACCGCAGCCGAAGGACCGGGACCCCACAGATCGTGGATCTGTACGGTGACGACGCGGCGGGCGCCACATCGTCGGCGAACCGGTCGCGCGTTTCCGTGTACACCGTCGATAGCGATGCCCCTCAGGCATTCGTCGCGGCTGCCGGCGGGGACAACTGCAACACCGCCGTGGTGGTTCCCGTGACGGCCGGCGCTCCGGGTAGCCCGAATATTGTGAACATCAACGGCGACACGACCCCGGCCACGGCGTTGGACTGCTTCGCGGCCGGCGTGCTCTGGTGGGAGGCCTTCTCCGTCGACCGATGCTCGGATGTCGTGATCGATTTCTGCGGGACGACGCCCAGAATCCCATCCAACTTCATCGCGCTATGGAGTTCCTGCGCGCCGGACGGATCCACCTGCGGCGATACGCTGTCCGCCGACGGATGGAGCCGTGACCTCTGCGCAGGAGAAACATCGCCAGGTAACATGACCCTCTTCTTCGATTCTCTCCCGGCTGGTACGTATTACTATCCCATCATTGTCCAAACGCCCGGACCCTATGTCATGAACATCAGCGCCGAGGAATGTTCCGGCGCGTGCACCGGCTGCCTCGGCGGATGCTGCAATTCGTCGACAGGCGTCTGCGCAGACGACATTTCTCAGACGGCGTGTACCGGTCCTTCCGAATCGTGGTCACGCAACGCCTGCTGTGCCACGGAGTGCCGTACGTCTCCGCCGGAATATGACGCCGTCGGCGTCGAGCTCCTTAGCCGCGTTGCCGTTCAAGATTTCCCCAGCGGATCGGTCGAAGCCAACGACGTGTGGGGGTACACGTCTCCGCGCGGGCGCAAGTATGCCATCATCGGCCTGACCGACGGCACGGGATTCGTCGACATCACCCATCCGCGAACGCCGATCATCATCGCCGACATACCCGACGCCCACTCGATCTGGAGCGATATGGCCGTCTATCGAGACTATGCCTACAACGTCAACGAAAACTTCGGCGGAATGCAGGTCATCGACATGACACAGATCGACGACGGGATCGTGACCCTGACCGGAGTCGCCGCAGGAGGAATGCAAACCGCACACAACGTCTACGTCAATCCCGAAAGCGGCTTCGCCTATCCGTGCGGAACCGATCAAGTCGGTGGTTTTATTGCCTACTCCCTCGCGAATCCCGCCCATCCCATCCCTGTCGGATCCTGGAACGAATCCTACATTCACGACCTGCAGGCCGTGTCCTACGATCAGTGCCCCAACCCCGCCCGCGCCGGGCAACCCTGCGAACTCGTCTTCGTGTTTACCGGCGGCGCCGGCATGAAGATCGTAGACGCGACCGACAAAGCCAACATGACGACGTTGGCGACGCTGACCTACCCGACGATGGACTACTGCCACCAAGGGTGGCTCAGCAGCGACCGACGCTATCTCTTCTTTAACGACGAACTGGATGAGAACAGCGCAACGGTCTTCTCGACCACAACGTATGTCGCCGACATTCAAGACATCCTCGCACCGACCCTGGCGGCCACGTTTGATCACCCGGGCTGCTGGATCGACCACAACCTGATCGTCCGCGGTGATCGCATCTACCAGGCGCACTACGCGGCAGGTCTTCGCATTCTGGATGCGACCGATCCGCTAGGTCTTTCCGAGATTGCCCACTTCGACACGCATCCGGAGAGCAACGTGCAGGACTTCGTGGGCGGATGGGGGATCTACACCGGTATGCCCACGCGCGTTGTCCTACTGTCGGATATCGAACGCGGCTTGTTCGTGCTCTGTGATGAGCCCGAACGATCGATTCCGAGCTTCACGCTGAACGATAACCCGGCGCTTTGCGACACGCCCATCCACTTCGATGCCTCCGGATCCACCACCTGTGACCCGGTCCGTACCCTGGCGAGCTATGAATGGGATTTCAATTACAGCGGATCGACCTTCACCGTCGATGCCACAGGGCTGACTACGTCGCACACATTCGCCGATGACGGTGACTTCACCGTCGCCCTGCGCGTCACGGACGATCTGTCGAATCAGGAAACAACGACACTGGGCCTATCGGTTGTCTGTCCGCCGCCGATCCCGACCGTTTCACAGTGGGGACTGCTCGCCATGTCCTTTGCGCTGCTCGCAGCCGGGTATGTCGTCGTGGCCCGAAGTCGGCCAAGCGAAGACGTGCTTCGCGCGTGACGACGCACCGCAATTCAAGAGATCGGATCGTTGAGGATCAGTCAGCGCCGATGTAGCCCAAAGAACGAAGCCGCTCCAGTTCATCCTCGTCGGCAGCCGGCTGTCGAGGCGGTTGACCTGACCGCAGGTACCGAAGCGGTGCGCTCGAAAGAAGTTGCCGCCGCATGGCGGCTGCTCGCTTCGCATGTTGCCCCCCCTGGAGCGCGCCGTGCGGTGGATCGACGTCCTCGCCGAATCGATAGAGTTCGTCCGGCCGAATGTGACCGCACATCAGCTCGCGCCAGGCGTTGATATAGTTGAGCGGCGTTCGAATCTCGTCGAGAACGCTGTTCGAATAGTAGATGAACTTGTACCCCCCATCGATCAACGCCCAATCGGGGTAGTTGTAGGTTTGCGAGTTCAGTCGAAACGTCATCCCCTCGGGAAACGCAGTCTGCAGAACAACCGGTCGCGCCGGCCAACGCGGCGATTCAGATTCGATCAATGGCAATACCGACCGGCCGGTCATGGATTCCGGAACCGCCAGACCCGCCATCGCCAGAATCGTGGGGGGGAGGTCGGAGGTGAGGACGGAGGTCTGCCATCGATGTCGCGCGGGTGTCACAGTTGGCCAACGGATCAGCAGCGGGACCCGTACCAGCGGATCGTGGAGGCTGACGCAGTGTCGGCCGTAGACGCCGGCCTCGCCGAGGGCTTCGCCGTGGTCGGCGGAGAGGAGGATGGCGGCGTGGTCCCATAACCCGGTCGATCGCATGTGGTCGAGGAGTTGACCGATGGAGGCGTCGGTCTGCGCGACTCCGGCGTCGTAGATCGCGTCGATGAGGGTGGCGGAGACTCGCTGGTCCTGCGTTACGGCCTTTTGTCGTTGGCCGAATTCCGACGGCTTCACGCCTCCTTCGGTGCTGTACTGGTAGGCCGGGATCCATCGGGGGTCGTCGGTGGCGGGGCGTTTGAAGCGGTCGGTCAATTCCGGAGGTGGATCGTAGGGCGTGTGCGGCGTGAGGTAGTGGAACCAGAAGAAGCGTTTGTCATCGGGTGAACCGGCGCCGAGTTTGGCGATTGCGTCTTGGGTCACCAGTTCCGGCTGCTTGGTCTTGACGGGGATGTTCTTGAACTCGTCGAAGCCTTGGGCGAAGCCATTGTCCGGTGTGAGCATTCCCTGACACACGGTGGCACTGGTCTTGTACCCTGCGCGAGAAAGAAGTTCGGCGAGTGTGTCGACGTGCTCGCCGAGGCGTCCCCTTTGGCTGATGCCTTCGGTGAACACGGGGTCGGTGCCTGCAAAGATCGAGCAAACGCTCGGGATGGTGCCCGAGGAGTGTGCGAACATGTTGCTGAAGAGGACGGACTCCGAGGCGAGCCGATCGATGTTGGGCGAGGTGGGAAAAGTGTGTCCGTAGCAGCCAAGACGATCCGCTCGCAGGGTATCGATCGTGATCAGGATGATCGTGTGGGCGGGGTCTCTTGGTTGACCCTGCCGGGTGCGCTGCGAGACCGCTCGTACGGGGGTCGTGTCGGCGGCGGCGGTCGAATTCGGCGATGGGGCGGCGGGGATCACGGTACTCGGGTCAGCGGCCCAACCGCAGGTCAAACTGAGCAGGGTTACGATTCCGTAGATCGACCAGGCGATTTTCGGTGCGAGGCTGGGCCGGGTGGTGCTTAGCTTCGGCTTCCACGTGCGGAAGAGGATGACGACGACGATGAGCGCCGCAACGATGACGGTGATGTTGGACACCCAGAGCGCCGCAGTGGTTCGGCCCCGGAAGGTGTTCCAGGTGATGAATTGGCCTGCCACCCAAGCGGGAACTGTTGCGACAGCCAGCGAACGATAGAGTCGGTTCGGGGCGAGATTCGCGACGGGTAGTACGACTCTTCCGACGATGCCGATCAGCGATCCCATCGCCAAGAAGCCCAGGCCGAATAGCGCCGAGCTATATGTGATGACGAAGAGCGGTACGGCCAGCGTTCGGTGTGTGGTCGTGAAGTAATGAGGCGCCTGGATTACCAACCATGCGATGAAGATCGCGCCGATCGCGAGACCGGCGGTGACGCCCGCGCGGAGGCTGCAGGCGAGGTGTCGGCCGAGCGTTGCTCTGTCTGGGGCGTTGGCTACTGTCTTCATCCGCCGGTTCTCTCGCTTCTCATTCTACCTGCGCCGTGTGGTGTTTCTCAAATCGGCTTTTTTGGGGTGCCTGCGCAAGTTCTTTCATCGTGCGGGATGCGGGGATCGGCACGGTGGATTAGAGCTTCGTCAGCGGTGTGCTGATGGGCGTCAATGGTCACTGCACAAAGGGGGGAAGGGAGAAACACTGGCGGACGAGCGGAGGGTGTCCGGGAATTCCAGTCCGTCCAAGCGTTGACTGTCGGCTCCGCTTGTACCGCCTTTCTTGCGGCGACAGCGCGTTGCAGGGCGGGGGAATAGACGGCACGGTCCGGTGTCTTCGACCCCTTTGGGGTCGCTGTCTTGGGGGGGAGAGGTTCCGGCGGCGTCGCCCGACAAGATCGGGATTGCATTCGCCTGCGGCGGTCTTGCCGCCGGCTCTTGAAGCCTTCCGGGCTGTAGGACGTGCATGCAGATGCCGGCTGTAGACGGTACTTCACCGGTTGGAAACCGGTGCCACACGGCATGCCCGCGCCTTCGGCTTGGGCATGGCACCCCGTGCCTTCGGCTTGGGCATGGCACCCCGCGCCTTCGGCTTGGGCATGGCACCCAGCGCCCCCGCGACGAATTCTCGGAAAGCCTCGGACGAGCCGCCAGTGGCACACGAGGACCGGTCCATTCCTCCTTCTTCGCGTGACCGAGCGCGGGTCGCACGGTCAGGCTGGATCGCACTGGGGGGGCGGTGGGCTCGGTGCTTTGGATGGAGAAGAGCGATTTGATACAATGCGATCTCGCAAACTGCTGATCCATGTTGAGAGAGAGTCCTGTGATGGGGCAACGATGTGTGCCACTTTTGATCGCGCTGATGGCGAGCGGTGTGTCGGCGCAGCCTCATGCGCCATCGAGTCCTGTAAGGGCTCCGGATCGTGCAACCGTCTTGGAAGACAAAACCTGGTTTACGCCGAATCTCGGCAGCGTGGACATGCTGGATCTGTTCGCGTCGCCCGAGCGGTGGGCGACGGCCCGGTCGATGGTCGATGTCTTCAAGTTCTATCTGTTGCAGGTCGGTAGTGCGGGCTGGAGTTGCACGGTCAACCCGACCTCGAATTGCGCGACCAACCATCTCCAGAACTTCGCAGCCCAGGACGCGTTTTCCAAGCTGAACGCGTGGGGAATCGATATTGCGCTCGAGTCGTTCTTTGCCGGGCCGATCGAGTCGGTCGATCCGATTGTGTGTACGACCAGCCAGCGCGTCGCTGCCCTGACGCTGGACGGTTCCATCAACGGAATCCAAAGCGTACAGCAAAACGGAGGGGTCGTTCGCTATCTGGTGATGGATGAGCCGATTCGGCAATGGTATCCGACCCAGTTCCACTTGGTTTCGGGGCAGACGGATCCGCGACCTTGCCTGACGACCTCGCTCGGCAGTCTGGCGGACGATGTGGCGCAATACATCCTCACGATGCAGTCGCTGGTTCCCTCGGTTTCCATCGGGCAGATCGAACTCTACCCGGAGGTCGGCGTGGATCAGTTCAAGGCGTGGGTTCTGGCGCTCGAGGCGAGGGGCGTGTCGCTGCCGTTTCTGCACCTGGATGTCCACGGACCAAGAGTTGCCCAGTACATCGGGTTTGGGATGGACATCAACGTCGCGGCAGATCTGGCGGAGCTGAAGTCGTTCATGGCGGCTCACGGCATTGCGCTGGGCGTGGTGGTCACGGACCTCCAATGGAACAGCCAGGTCTGGGAGGAGAGCGCGTATACGGACAGCACCTACTTCGACAACACGATGGCGTGGGTGAACGAGCTGCGCGCGGCGGACGCGCACCTGGACCACTATGTCTTTCAGAGTTGGGTGTTGCCGTATTACACGACGGGTGTGGGTCCCAACCAGATCCCGACGAATCTGCCGGACGATGACCCGTTGCGGGCAACGCACACGCGATTGATTGTCGAGGCTGCGCCTTTGCTGGAGGCGTTGGACGCGGTTCCGGCGATATCGGACTGGGGCCTGATTGCGCTGGGCCTACTTGTGGTGACGGGTGGCACGCTGATTCAGCGCCGGGTGTGGGCCGGGTGAAGTCGAAGACGCCGTGTCTGGGTTCGTGTGACGGTGTGTGTAACCTGCGGTGGGCTACACATCGCTCGCACGGTTTCGGCTGACGAGTTGATCCGCGAGGCGGGTTGGTTCGGGGAGTCGGCGTCCGTTACAAGCGTTTAACGTAATGCGAACGGCGGCGTCGAGTGAGAGTCGATGGCCTACGCTGACGTAGACGGGTTTGACGTTGTCGCGTGTTCGCACGGCCATTCCGATGCGTTTTTCCTTGTGCAGAAGGGGTGCGGTCGAGCCGGCGCGGTTATCGAGGGGTTCGTGGTTTCCGATCAAGAGGCTTTTCGCGCAGCCGATGCTGGGTCGGTCGATCAGCAATCCCACATGGCAGGCGAGTCCGAAGCGGCGTGGATGGGCCAGTCCTTGCCCGTCGAACAGGAAGGCGTGGGGCGTGGATTTGAGTTTGCGCAATGCGGCGAGCACGGCCGGCGCCTCGCGAAAGGAGAGCAAGCCCGGAACATAGGGGAACCGCAGTGTGCGTCGAACGAGATGCCGCTCGACGACTTCCCGGGCTTTGACGTCCCACACCACGACGCCGCCGATGCACTCGCTCTGGTCGGGCGAGAGTGCCATATCGACGCCGGCGAGGAGTCTTGGTCGGGCGATGGATCCGCGAGTGATCACGCGGGGTGCCAGGTCTTGTTGGATGGTGATGGCACGTTTCGGCGAGACGGACCAGGAATGGGGGACGCGTGGGATCTTCACGATGCCGGAACACCGAGAGGTTGTTTCAATGCTGTTTCTCGTGCGTCACGCGTGACTCAACGGTGCGGGCGAATCCGAGTCTTCTCAACGGCGAACACTGGCAGCAAGCTGCCAGTGGGGCACCCGGCGTGGACCATGGCACCCGGCGGTCGATTAAGCATGGCCACGCAAGCGTGGACCATGGCACCCGTGCGGAACAGCATGGCGGCGCTTCGCTTGGCCATGGCACCCGTCGTCGTGCGGAACAGCATGGCGGCGCTTCGCTTGGCCATGCCACCCGTCGGTGGCACCCAGCGTGGAATCTTCACCGTGCTACAACGTATACTGCAGAGGCTCTGCTGTCGAAGCGCCCGGGGAACTGGAGGCTATCCCAGGACCTTGTTGTTAGCGGAGTGCGAGCACGCTGCACATAAGATTCCCCGGCGTTTTGCGAGGTCGCGCGGGCTGAAGCCCGCGGCTCAGGGGTTTGGGATAGGCTCTACTGCGTTGTACGAGGTTCGGCTTGTTCCGCGAGTGACAGGCCTTCGAACCGGTCGGTCAGCGTGACGGTGGTTGTTCGTTTGACGCCCTTTCGCAGGAAGGTCAGCGGGACCTCCGCGCCGACAGGCGTGAAGCCGACGAGGCGCACCAAGTGATCGGAGTTTTCGATCGGTGAACCGTCGTACTCGATGACGATGTCTTGGGGTTTCAGGCCCGCTTCGGCTGCTGGGCCGTCGGGAAGCGTGATGCGATCGAGCTTGGCACCGTGAAAGACGCGCGAATCGGCGACGAGGGGCGACCGCGGTCGGTCTACCTCGGCTACCATAACGCCGAGGAATCCGTATCGGACGGCGTCGCCGGCTTTGAGTGTATTGAGGATTCTACGCGTGAATTTGTCGATCGGGATGGCAAAGCCGTGTCCCTCGCTGACGCCGGAACTGGTTTCGATCGCGGTGACGACGCCGACGGCTTCGCCGTCGATGTTGAAGAGCGCTCCGCCGCTTCCGCCGGGGTTGATGGTGGCGGAGGTTTCGATCATGTTTCCGTAGTATTGCCGATCGCGATCGTCCGCGAGTCGATCGGTCATCTGGCGTTCGAGCGCGCTGATCACACCGTAGGTCACCGAGGTCCGCCCGTCGTTATTGGCCAGGCCGAAGGGGTTTCCACAGGCGAAGACCCACTGATTGATTTTCGCATCGGTCGCATCGCCGAAACGGACCGGTCGAAGTTTGAGCCCTTCCTCGTCGATTCTGATGACGGCGAGGTCGCTACGGCGGTCACCCTGCATGACGGTCGCGTCGTACTTGAGTCCGTTGTGCAGAATGACAGAAACGACGTCGGCGTCCTCGATAACGTGACGGTTTGTCGCGATGTATCCGTTTGCGTCGATGATGAACCCGGAGCCCTGGCTCAGCGGGCGTACGACGCGGCGACCGGCGCCGCCGTTGCGGCTGGGTACGCGATAGGTCTTGATGGCGACGACGGATGGGCGGACGTCGTCGGCGAGTCTGACGAAGGCGTTTTGGAGGGCTTTGAGATCGGCCAGTTCGTATCGTTTGGGGAGGTCGGCGCGTGCCGCAAGTGGTGCGACGCCCATCAGCGTCACCGCGAGTGCCCCCCTCAAGATGTTTCCAGACCGTCTTGCCCGCATCATGACCTTCGCCATCGCTGCTATCTCCCGTCCATCTTGGCCGCCCGATACCCAGCCGGGCGGTTTGGTATATTATAGCCGCGTAGGGGCGGAAGTGTGCAACCGTCTCTATCGGACGTGAACGACGGAGTTCTGGGCTGAGGCGAGACCTTGCGGGGCCGTTTTCTTGAATGACGTGACGATAGGCAAGCTCGAGTTCGACCGCGTTCGCGAGGCGTTGGCCGGTTATTGCGGGACGGGCCTGGGGAAGCGGCTGGCGCTCTCCGTGCGCCCCACGATCAAAGCGAAACAGGTTCGCGAATGGCTTTCACAGGTGCGGGAGCTGACTTCGATCGTCGAGGAGGGCTCGCCGCCGCCGCTGGGGGGGGTCCACGATGTTCGCGAGCAGGTCCGGTCGTCGGCCTTTCCGACGCCGCTGGAGCCGGAGGTTCTGGCGAGCATCGCGGAGACGATGGCGGCTACGGGGCCGCTGCGGAGCTGGTTCGAAGGCATCGCGGAGGTGGCGCCCGTTTTGTCGAAACTTGCAGACCAGGTTCATGACTTGATGCCTTTGGGCGAAGCGATCTGGGAGAAGATCGAATCGCGCGGTCATGTTCGCGATCACGCCAGCCCTCGCCTCGCGTCGATTCGAGGCGCCATCGAGCGCGCCCGTAGCGAAGTCCGGGTTGTGTTTGATCGCATTCTGCGTCGGACCAGCCTGACGCGGATGTTGCAGTATGGCGGGGCGACGTTCCACAGTGATCGAATGGTGCTCCCGTTGAAGGCGGAGCATCGTGGCCGCATTCCGGGGATTATCCACCGAACATCCGACTCGGGCGCAACGCTGTTCGTCGAGCCGTCGGAATCCGTCGAGTTGAACAACTCGATCGTTCGGCTGCGCGAGGAAGAGAGCAAGGAGGTTACGCGGATTCTGCGTGAACTGTCGCAGGAGGTTCACGCCCATGTCCGACCGATCATGGTCACGCTCCGTGCGATCGGGGCCGTTGATCTCATCGTCGCCAAGCACAAGTACGCGAAGAAGCGCCGGTGCGTTTGTCCTGAGGTGGATGATACCGGCGTGCTCGATCTGCACGAGGCCAGGCATCCGCTACTGGTCGAGCTGTTCGACGAGGCGTGCGAAGAGGGCACGGCGCCGCGCGAGGTGGTTCCGATCGACATTCGGCTGGGCGACGACTTCGACATTTTGGTCATCACCGGTCCGAACACGGGGGGGAAGACGGTGGCGATCAAGACGCTTGGTCTCATCGCGATCATGACGCAGTGCGGGATTCCGATTCCGGCGGGTGAGGGCTCGCGCATGCCCGTGTTCCACAACATCGTGATCGACATCGGTGACGAGCAGAGCCTGCAGCAGTCGTTGAGCACGTTCAGCTCTCATCTCGAGACGCAACTCGACATCATCGGTCACTCCGGACCGCGTACGCTGGTGTTGGTGGATGAGCTGGGGGCGGGGACGGATCCGGATGAAGGGGCGGCGATCGGGCGGGCCATTCTCTCGGAGCTGTTGCGATTGGGCGCCAAGGCCGTCGTCACGACGCATCTGTCGGCGTTGAAAGCCGTAGCGTATACGACGGACCGTGTGGACAACGCCTCCGTCGAGTTCGACGCGCAGACGTTGCGGCCGACGTTTCATCTCCGGTTGGGAGAACCGGGCAACAGCAACGCGCTGATCATCGCCAAACGCCTCGGAATGCCCGCGCGATTGGTCAAGACAGCCAAGGGTTTCCTCGATGACCGGACGCGGGCGCTCAACCAGGCGATCCAGGGGACGCTGCAGTCCCGGCGAGAGGCGGAGTCGGCTCGAAAGGCCGCTCGCGAGGCGAAACTGGAGGCGGGGCGGGAGCGGGACATGTACGAGCGCGACCGCGATGCGCTGCGTCGCCAGCAGGACGCCTATGAACAGTGGACGAAGTGGATTGATACGTTGCGATCCGGCGATCCGGTCTACCTGAAGTCTCTCAAGCGACCGGCCAAGGTCGTCCGCATGGAGCTGCACAAGCAGCGCGCACTTGTTTCGACCGGTGCGCTGGACATCGAAGTGCCACTTCGTGACATCGACGCGCCGCGGGACGAAGACTAGGCGTTGCTACCTGTTCTCGCTCGGTCTCAGTGGGCACACTTGCAGCACACTGGCGGACGAGCCGTCAGAGGCGCCCGATCGTCACATGGCGGCGCTTCGCTTGGCCATGGCACCCGATCGTCACATGGCGGCGCTTCGCTTGGCCATGCCACCCGTCGAGTTTTGTACTCAGGCGAAGCCTAGTCTTGCGATTCTGTTGTTACCGGGCGGTGTGCTATCGGTGTTCCACACTCGGGGCAGTTTGCGGAGGTGAGCTTGTAGAGCGGATAGCCGCAGGTGGTGCAGGTTTCCTCGTCGATGTCGATCAGAAAGCGGAGGCTGCAACCACCACAACTCGATCGCCCCATGGGGAGCTTCTGTGAGAGTTCGCACCGTGGGCAGGTCATTCTGAGCGCCGGCTCAAAGGTGCGGATCGCCTCGCGCACGCGTATGGCGGAGATCCGGTGCAGGATCGGCGTCGCGATCGTTCCGCAGGCCACCACTATTGAGACCACGCCCATGAAGCGCATCCAGTCATCGCCGCTCGTCGTGTACACAATGGTCAACGTGAGGAGGGTCGCCAATGTGACGACGGCGATGACGGTGAGACGCCGAATCCATGTGTACTGGCGCCGCAATCTTGCCAGCGACATCAGGCCGATGTGCGGGAAGGCTACGCCCCAAACACACGCGATCCCCATGAACTCGAAATAGGATTGGCCATGGCCGGTCTGGAACAGCCATCGCTCGGCCCAGATTCCAACGAGCACCATCACCAGCGCGACGGACACGGCGACCATGCCGAGCGGACCGACCGGGTGCCAGCGTCGGCGCTCCCACGGAATGGCGGCGGATAGACCGAGGATCGATGCGGCGGCTACCACGGCAGTCGTTCCCAGCACCCTGGCTTCGAGATATCCGAAACCCGCGAAAAGCAGGCAGTAGACGCCGACGGCTCCGCACGCGGCGATCGAAACGATGAATCCGATCAACAGGCTTCGCTGGGTCTGCGATTTCATGGGCATGGGAATGCCATCGGGACGTGTCGGTAGCCCTCAATCCTCTTCATCCGGCGGCAGGTCGATCAGTAGTAGGCCTCGATGCTGCGGCGCGTGGAGTCGGAATCCCACGTCTGGGAAGTTTCGCGGGCGCTGCTCTCGGCGGACGACAGACCCACCGTCGTCTTCCAGGTTGTCGCCCACGGAGTAGATGACGATGCCATTCTCGGTGGTGACGATCTTCAAGGAACCACCGGAGAACGGATCGACGGGAACGGCAGCGAGATACTCGGGTACCAACTGGTCGAGCGAGGTGATCATCTCGCCGGTGGCGAGGCGATACCGCTCGGCGGCCACTCCGGCGTGGGCACTGCGCATGGCTGCGGTGAGTCGCGTGTTCAACACGACGGCGCGAGACAAGCTCGGGATCATCATCCGCACGATGACCTGCGTGGCGGGGAGCTTGGGGACCTCGTTGTCGATTCGCTTGGCGGCTTTGTTGAGTTCCACCGAGTCGTCGGCTGCGTCCACAAGCCAGGTTAGTATCTCCGCGCCGCGCATCTGATTTTCGCGAATCAGCCAGTCGGGAAGAAAGGGGATCGCCGACCCTCGCCCCATGTTCCCACTGAGTTGCTGCAACGACTGTTCTCCGTCAACCAGTTCGTCGCACGTACCGACAAAGAACGCGCGTTCACCGAGCAATGCCCATTTCATGGTGTCGACTTGCAGGCGGGCGTCCAGCAACTCGAACAATTCCATAAGCTGAGCATCGTCCGGCATTCCGACGCGAAGGGTGTCCTCGATCGTTCGCGTGCCCAGCGCGAGAATCGCCATTTGCACGAGCCGACCGATGACCACCGGGTGTTCATTCAGCGTGCCGCCGAGCGCGAACTGCACGCGTGCCGATTCGACGGCGCCTTGAAGATCGTCTTGCGTCAGGCAGACCATGCCGTCTACGCGCGCGAGCTTGGCCGCATGACGCAGCGGTGCCATGTTCGGGAGCAGGATGGAGATCAGGTTCGGAGCACTCTGAATGTTGACCTTGAGCTGACCGGCCGGGACGTCGCGCAGGGCGTAGAGCCTATCGAGCAGCGGGCGAGTCTTCTCGAGGTACGCGCGCGAGGGCTCGATAGACTGGCGAGGTATCCCTGTGAAGAAATCCGCATCTGTGGAACCGGAGTCCAGCACGAACACCGGGCCGTCGTTACGCGCGAGCTGGAAGTTGTCGAACTCAGGGAGAATCTCCTCGAAGAGCAGTGCGCTGTTCTGTTCGTCGGGAATCTGTGTCCGCAACTTCTCGATCTCCTCGAGGGTGAGTGGGGTCCCGCCTTCTCGGAGCGTGGCGGCGTATCGCAGCCAGCGCGCCGTGGCGGCGCGGCCGAAGATCTGGAGCCCTCCTATCAGAACGACGAAGGCGATGAGAACGATGACGACCAGTTTGAGGCCCCAAGGCCAGCCGCGATTTACTTCATCGCCGTGGTGTGACGTTGCCATGATAGATCAGCCGGTAGCTCGTACCTTCTGCTGCTTGCCGGCGAGATTGGCCAGCAGATCTTCAAATGATTTTGCGAACGCATCGACGCCTTCGATGAGTAGTTGATCGGTGATGGCGGCCATGTCGATGTCCAAACGATCGAGCTTGCGAAACAGATCTCTTGCCGCGGTGATTTCGTCGCGAATGGTGACGGCGGCGGAGTCCTGTTGCATGACGGCCTGGATGGTCGGCGGAGGAAGCGTGTTGACGGTTCGCGGCGCGACGAGGCTGTCGATGTACTTCGTCGGCGAGTAGGCGGGGTTCTTGGTGCTCGTGCTGGCCCAGAGCGGTCGTTGCACACGTGCGCCGTCGCGAGCGAACCCGCCGAACGCTCCGGCTTCGTCGAATACCTGTTCGAAGCGTGCGTATGCCAGTCGTGCGTTGGCGACGGCTGCGCGCCCGAGTAGCGCATCCACCTCCTCACCGGCTTCTCGCCTTGCTTCGAGTATGGCGTCGACCTTGGCGTCGAGTCGGCTGACGAAGAACGATGCCACCGAACTCACGGTCGAAAGATCGCCACCCGATTGTCTGCGCCGCTTCAGACCGGCGAGGTAGGCCTGCATCACCTTCTCGTACATCGCCGGCGAGAAGATCAGCGTGACATTGACGTTGATCCCTTCACCGATCAGCGTTTCGACGGCCGGGATGCCTTGATCCGTCGCAGGCACTTTGATCATGACGTTGGGGCGATTCAGGTTGGTAAAGAGCCGTCTCGCTTCGTCGATGGTCGCCTGCGTGTCGGCTGCCCATCGCGGATTCACTTCGAGGCTGACATAGCCATCGACGCCATGGGTCCGGTCATAGACCGGTCGAAGCGTGTCGGCGGCGTCGGCGATGTCGGGGAGTACCAATCCCTCATAGAGACTCACGAGATCGTCTGTCGAGCGAAGCAGCGTGTCGAACAGGCGATCGTAGTCCGCTGTGCCGGTGACGGCCTTCATGAGAATCGTCGGGTTGGATGTCACGCCGCCGACGCCCTGATCGATCCACCGCCGCAGCTCGCCGGCATCGAGCATGCGGCGGCTGAGGTTGTCACACCAGATGGATTGTCCCATGTCGTACAGCGATTGAATGGTATTTCCCACGGTTGGCTCCTGGATGGCGGCGGGTGGATCCGGCCGGCGTCGCCCATCGCCTGGCTCTTGGATCGTCCCTTCGGTCCGTCGCCGGCGGTAGCGGATTATGTCATACCAGCGACGGGATGCCAAATTCAGTCGGTGGGGTTGCGGCGCAGACGGGATATCACAGCGCCGTCTCTAGGGCTGGTTTTGCGGTTTCTCGGCGGGAGCCTTTGGCGTTTCTTCCACCGGCGCATCGGGGTGGGGCTGGGTAAGCGTCGCCACCAGTTCGTCCGTGGGCGCCATTCGTTCCGGAGGCCAGAGTACCCGTTCTTGTTCTCGCGCAAGATCGGCTCGCCGACGCGCACCGGCCTGGAGAACGATAGCGCCCCAGCGGTGGCCGACCACGCCGACGACGCACCCTCCGCAGGCCAGGATCGGATCGGTCAGACTCGTCACTCGGACCGGAATGAACATCTGAACGATCTCGATTCCTGCGCAGAGCAGAAGCCCCGCGACGCTGATCGTCATCAGCCGCGACATCGGTGCGACGTTCTCCACCCGTTTCCAGCTCGCCGCCAAGAGCATCGCCAGCAACGCGTAGCAGAAGAACTTCTCCATCACATCGCCCATCATCAGATCGAAACGGGCCATGAAGTAGGAAAAGAAGGGAAGGAAACCCGTTGACGCCAGTGACTGAGACGGACCGCTCACGCCAGCGTCGAAAGTCAAGGGAATGACACCCGTATAGATGATGTAGACGATGAGTGCGCGAGAGCCCCAGCGCATGAGTCCCTGCTCCCGACGATCCTGCAGACCGACCGTGAGATGCTCTCGATCACGAAGGTAGGCGGCGCGTGTAGCCAATCCCAACCACAGGCCCGCGCACCGGAACAGCGCATCCGTTACGTCGCACGGGCGCGTGACGATCGGAAGTTGAAGCAAGCTCAGCCCGATCGCGAGAGGGACTCCCAGCCACCAGATCAACATCGACGTCGATCGCCGGGAAAAGCGATAATCGCCTCGTAAGAAGGCGTGTAGCAGCCACGCGAGAACCGCAAACGAGCAGCACTCCGCCGCCCAGCGAGCCCAGCGTTTCATCTCGCGCCATTGGGCCATCGCCAGCGCCGTCGCGTCGTGACGGCGCAGGGCCTCTTGCCTGAACGCTGCATCTTGCGGCGTAGTGCCGAACGGCGTCAGTACGACGGACTTCACCGCCTGCGACAGACGCGCACGATCAAACGACAGTGAAAACGGCATGGCCGCGAATACGACCAATCCCACCACGTATGCCTTCAGCAGCGCGGTTTGGGGACGCAGGATCCACTCGGCCGTGGCCACATTGAGCAGTCGCGGCAAGATGTAACCCGCCATCCATGCCAATGCCGCACCCAGTGAGGCGCCGATGAGATTGCTCACGAAATCAATGAGCGACGAAACGCGGATCGACGAGTATGACTGAATCCACTCGACAAAGAAGCTCAGGCCCGCCGAGAGTATCACCGCCATCGGCCACACCAGAACACGATGCCAACCGCGATGCGAAAGACTCAGGTACAGCAGGGCTCCGACCGGCAAGTAGAGGAAGATATTGCTGACAATGTCGGGAAGCGTCCGGTGATTGACGAGGGCGCCGAACGATGACGACGCTTCGCCGGGCGCTGGTGGGGTGTCATAATCGAAGGGGACGAATCCCGTCTGCAGAACAAACAGCAGAACCAGGGCCGTGAGCAGTTCGATGTAATGGCGACCAAGAAATCGAAGAGCCGGATGCGCTTCGATCTCGCTCAGGATCGAGGCATCTGGAACCGTTCGGCGAGACCCTGCGTCGCGCATGACGACCTATGGGCGGCGTTGACGCCGCGTTGGAGGCCAGGTCACGCCTCGCGTCGGATCGGGGGGAGGCCAGCCGGCCGGAACCGCAACGGGGGGTGACTCGTCCTGGAGGATCAGGTCGCGAATGCAGGCATGGAGGAGTTCGTCGAAGCGGGTGCGTGCCAGCGCCTGGGAATCCGTCTCCCACATGGTCGCCCCGGCGTCGGCATTCGCCTGATTGGCGTATTCTGACTTGGCGTCCGCATGAAGAACCGCAAGTGGGCGGACGGTCTCCGTATCGTACAAAACCGCCAGCATCTCGGTCTTGTGTTCGCTCAACTCGTTTACGCCGTAGAGCAAACCGAGTCGCGCGCCCAACGCCTGAAACGCGTCGACGATCAGGTGCGGGCTGACGCGCCGACCTCCTAAGTCTACGTCGTGGATCGGAAAGACCTCGCTGACGGCCATCTGGTCGTCCAGCGTGGAATTCCACTGGAGAAACTCATTGCGGGGATCCGCCAGAAGATTGGATCGTACCCCGGGCGATGCCTCGGTACCGATCTCGATGCCGATGCGCGTCACCGCCATCGACGCGGGAAACAAACCGTGCGAAGGTGAGGCCGGAATGATCTCATAGGCGTTCTTGGTGTGCGGTACCACGCCTGTCGAGATGTCCTCCCAGAGCACAAGGGGTCTGGGCGACCAAACCTCGGCGCGCTTTTGAGCGCAGCCGGATGCGCCGATGATGACGCCGCCGACCAACGCGGTCTTTGTCGCAGTGAATAATGGTTGTCTACTCATAGGGTTTTTGGGGCGCACTCTGCTCGCGTTCGATTCCGGTGCGTCTTCCAAACACACACGACCTCGCCAAGTCCCTGGAAATATCGAGCGACGATGTCCGCGACTCATTCAAAATCTTCGCGATACGGACCTTCACACACGATTCCGTTTATCGGTCCTCCGTCTCTGTGACACGCCGCGCTCACAGAACCGATAATTCACCTCGGCCGCCCAACTGTCCGATTCACTGGGGAGTCTGATATGAGGAGTGCGATGCGCATACCGGCTGCAGCGGGAGGGAACCCAGCTGTCGTTACGGCGCCGTCCGTCGGCAACCTCGTTGCCAAAGGGGACCGCGGCGAACGCTACTCCATCCGCGCGCTGACGGAGAGGTTCCTCTGGGTTATCGGTCGCGCCCTTCTGAAGCTTCCTCCATCCACGTGGCTTCTGGTCGACGTGTCGGTGCTGGCCACCGGTGTGTACGTCTCGTACTCCGTCTACCCGCCACCGGCATTGCTCGCCACGCCGCACGTAGCGCTGTGGCAGGCACTGTCCGTATTCACATGCACGACGGTCATAGCGAGTTTGGTTTTCGGACTCTACGAACGTGAGACGTTCATGAGTCGCTCGCGCACGATGCTGCGCATGCTCCTGACGACCACGACGGCGGCCGTTTTGGCGTACGCGATCATCTACGTCGTTATGTACTCGACCGTGGCGCGGCGTGTGTCAGCACTGACATTATTCGTCTTTTTCACCGGCGGCGTGACGATTCGGCTCGGCGCATGGTGGGCCGTGCGAAAAGTCCATCGTGGATTGGTCGTCGTCGGCGGCCGCAACGTGCTGGATTCGTTCAGCAAAGCCCAAGAGGAGGGCCTCCTCCACGAGTATCGCCTTCTCGGTTATGCCACGACCGACGAGAAGACGTTGACGTCGCCCGACACGCACGAACACCTGGGCCCCATCACGACGCTTCTGAGTCAGCTCCGCATGCACGGCGTCACCGATCTCGTGGTGGGCGACGGCGCCGCGCGCGAATCGCACGTCATGGACTGGATGGTCCCCTGTCTCCAACAGGGGTGTCGCGTTACGAGCGAAGCCATCTTCTATGAAAAGGCTACGGGACAGATTCTCGTCGACGAAATCACGCCGTCGTGGTTTCTGTTCGCTGACCTGAAAGTCCATTGCCGACAGCAGGCAACGCTGAAGCGAATGATGGACTTGTTCACCGCGGCCGTGGGGATCTGCCTCTCGGCGCCGCTGTGGCCGCTCATCGCGCTGGTGGTCAAACTCGGCGACGGCGGTCCGGTCTTCTACTCGCAAGATCGAGTGGGGCAGAACGGCCGCATCTTCCGCCTCTACAAGTTCCGCACCATGCGACCTGACGCCGAGAACGGCAAGAGCATCTGGTGCTCTCCGCAAGACCCGAGGGTGACGCGCGTGGGGCGTTTTCTGAGACGAAGCCGCCTGGACGAGCTGCCCCAGCTCTACAACGTTCTCATCGGGCAGATGTCCATCGTCGGTCCGCGGCCTGAACGGCCCGACATCGTTTGCGATCTTCACACGCAGATTCCCTTCTACGCCGAGCGCCATCTGGTGAAACCCGGGATCACCGGCGGGGCGCAGATCAGCTTCCGCTACGGCTCCACGGTGGAAGACGCCAAGCGCAAACTGCAGTTCGATCTCTACTACCTCAAGCACATGTCGTTCGAGCTGGACATGATCATCCTGTTCCGCACCGCAGGCACCTTCCTCCGCGGGGGTTGCTGAACCTGTACTGACGGCGACCGACGCCCGAGAACTCTCCAACGAAGGAGATTCCAGGCCACGCCACCCGCTAACTCCGATCTCCACGTAGCACTTTCGACCCTGCCCGCCGGACAGTTACGGGCGCTCCACCGGGGCCGAGGTTTCCGCCATTTTTCTTGTCAGCCGGCCCCCATGTCCCGGATACGATCACAGGGAGAGGCTTTCCTCTCCGCCGCCGGGGCCGCCGACCGCACCGTCCGCGCGACAGGTGCCGGTACGCAGCGGTTCGGGCATTGGCCGAGATTACGGAACCAGATCGCCGTTTGGCAGGAGGAGAAGAATGGTCGCACGTTTCTCATCGATCGTGTGCGTGATGATGCTGGGCTTCATGGGCGTGACCTCGACCGCCCAGGCGCAGGCCATGCTCGGCACCGCGTTCACCTACCAGGGCCAACTCAAGCAGGGCGACGTTCCACTCACGGGTCTCGTCGATCTGCAGTTCGCGATCTGGACGCATGAAACGGGCGGAAGCGCCATCGCGACCATCGCGCACAACGCCGTCCCGATCGATAACGGCCTGTTCACCGTCGATCTCGACTTCGGCGATGATCTGCTCTGGGGTGACAAGATTCGTTGGCTCGAAGTACAGGTTGCCTATCCCGCCGGCGCCCAGCAGGGAACCACCCTGACGCCGCGTCAGCGCATCCAGCCCACGCCATTCGCCATGGCGCTGCCGGGGTTTTGGCCTCAGCAAAACGCGACCAGCCCCAACCTGCTCGGCGGATGGGCGGGCAACATGGTTACCAACGGCGTCGTCGGCGCGACGGTCAGCGGTGGCGGCGGGCCCGGAGCGGATCCGCAATTTCCCGACTTCAACGCGGTATCCGATGATTACGGCACCGTCAGCGGCGGGAAGCACAATCACGCGGGCAACTTTCTCCCCCCCACCGACGACGCGGTGAGCGCGACGGTCGGGGGAGGTGAGGCCAATGCCGCGTTCGCCCGCGCCGCCACGATCGCCGGCGGTTCCGGAAATTACGTCAACGCTGCATACGCCACCGTCGCCGGCGGAAAGAACAACCAAGCCACCTCGCTTTTTGCTTCGGTCGGAGGCGGCGAGACCGTTAAAGCCCAGGGCCAACATGCCGTGGCTGCGGGCGGATGGATGACGCTGGCGTCGAGCGCCGGCGCGGTCGCCTCGGGCGGCGGTTCCTTCGAAGACGGGTCCGGCGCTTGGTTTGGGCATCGAAACAGAGCGACGGGCGGCGCTTCGACCGTCCCCGGAGGGTGGGGCAACACCGCTTCGGGCGATTTCAGTCTTGCCGCCGGGCATCGAGCGAGTGCCGAGCACACCGGTTCGTTCGTGTGGGCGGATGCCACGGGTGCCCCTGATTTCCTCAATGCCTTCAGCTCGACGGGGCCGAACCAGTTTCTCATCCGGGCCTCCGGTGGTGTCGGCATCGGCACGAACAGCCCGCAGTCGCCGCTCCACATCGCCGGCGGTAACTGGAACCTCGATGCGACGGAAGGTGACTTCAAAATCGGAGACGCCACCGCCCGAATGAAGTTCAGCATTGCGCTGGCCGGCGGAGGGCGTGGAATTGCGCGCATTCGATCTCAAGGCGGTGCCAATGCACTGTGGCTCGGTAGCGGAACCGAGGACCTCGTTTTCATTCAGAATGGGCGCGTGGGAATCACGACGGCGCACCCCGCCGCCACGCTCGCTGTCGGATCGTACGATACCACGCCCGGCTCGAGTCCCATCGTCGATTACAGCAAGTTGGTCGTCTTTGGAGGTGAATACAACGCCGGAACCAACGCCGGGAACGCCGTCAAGCTGCTCATTTCGCAGTACGACAACGACGAGTCGGATATTTATCCCATCTACGCCGAAGACGAAAACCGCGGGGTCGACTTCTACGTTCGTAACCAGGCCGGATTGCGTACCGCCTACTTCGGCGGCAGCGTGGGGATCGGGACGCAGTCGTTCACGTCGAAGCTCACCGTCAACGGAATGGTCCAATCGCTCAGCAGCGGGTTCAAGTTTCCCGACGGATCAGTGCAGACCTCGGCCGCTGGTGGTGGCAGTGGGTGGTCGCTGACCGGAAACGCGGGCACAGCGCCCCGCACGAACTTCGTCGGTACGACCGACAACGTGTCGTTTGAGCTGAAAGTCGACTCGCAGCGTGCGTTGTTCCTGAGCCCGCATCCAGACGGTCCCAGCATCGTGGGGGGCTACGAGAGTAATGCGGTCGCTGTCGGCGTGGTGGGAGGGACCATCGGCGGCGGTGGTGGCAAGACGAATGTCGCTCCGCAGTCCAAATCGAATCGGGTCGAGGACAACTTCGGAACCGTCAGCGGCGGGTGGGACAACCGTGCGGGCGACGGTGCGGGCACGACCTCCGATGCCTCCGGTGCGACGGTCGGCGGCGGCTGGTCCAACAACGCGGCCGCCATGTTCGCCACCATCGGGGGCGGAAGCAGCAACACCGCCGGCGGAACCGGTGCCACGGTTCCCGGCGGTGCGGACAACACGGCTGACGGTGCCTACAGCTTTGCCGCGGGACGCCATGCGCTGGCCATCCATGAGGGGACGTTCGTCTGGGCCGACAATTCCGGTGCTCCGTTTGATTCGACGGGGCCGGCGCAGTTCCTCGTCCGCGCAGCCGGCGGCGTGGGCATCGGCACGAACAATCCCGGCCCGTTCCAACTGGCGGTCGGTGGAAACGCCGCCAAGGCGGGCGGAGGGTCCTGGGCCGTTTATTCCGATAAACGGTTGAAAAAGAACATTTCGCCGCTTGGCGGTGCGTTGAGGCGTCTTTTGGCGTTGAGGGGCGTGACCTTTGAATACAAGGACGCGTCTGCTAAAATGGCGATGTCTGGATCTCAGATCGGGCTGATCGCCCAGGAGGTCGAGAAGGTCTTCCCCCAGTGGGTGGACGAAGACACGGACGGCTTGAAGTACGTCACGGTTCGTGGTTTGGAGGCCCTTCTCGTTGAAGCGCTTCGCGAGCTGCAGCAGAACCAGCACCGCGACGTCGAGAGGTTGCGAGCCGAGACCGAAAAACTTCGAACTCGACTCCGCAGGCTCGAAGGGCTGATCCAGCCCACAGCGCCGCAGCGTACGACGGGCGGAGCGACGGAACAGTAAACGCTCAGACACGGGCGGGAGAAAGAGACCATGAAGTTACATCGATTGGCTGCCGTTGGCGTCGCTGTTGTCTTGTCATCTGCCCTCGTATCCGCCACCGCACACCTTAAGTCCGCCGAGACGTTCGAGATCACGCGATCCACGATTGACGGTGGCGGTGTCATGCGAAGCACGGGCGGCGGGTTTGAACTCTCCGCCACGATCGGGCAGCACGATGCCGGAACGCTGACCGGGGTAACGATGGCCGGCGAGACGTTGGAGCTCAACGGTGGATTCTGGTTTCCGCTTGTGGTCGGCGACTGTCTGGAAGACGGTGGCGTCGGTCTCGGCGAGTATTACGACTTCTTTACCAAGCAGTGCCTGAAGGGGCCCGGCGCGGCCACGATACCGGCCTGCAACTGCTACGATCTCAATCGTAACGGCGTGATCGACCTCTCCGACATCCACGAGCTGCAGCGGCGCTTCACCGGTTCGTAAGCCGCTGTGCGGGCGTTTGATGGTGATACAGTTCCTCGGAATCCCATGCGCGGTGCTTGCACGCGCGGCGCTTGTCCTGCATAGTGGCGGTTCGGCAGGGGTGTCTGACTCGCGCCGAGGCTCCGGCGTGTAACGCTCGAGTGTAGCGGGGAAGGTGCCGTGTTTCCCGCGCGGCGGAGTTGTTCACGACGCTACACTTGAATAGAGCTTGCTCTAGCACGCATGGAACGCTACGACCAGCATCTTCACTCGAACCACTCCTTTGATTCGCGCGCGGACCCGGCTGCGAATGTTCAGCATGCCATCGACATCGGCCTTGCGGGGCTGACGTTTACCGAGCACTTTGACACGCATCCTAAAGACTGGGACGGTTGCGTCTACGACGACGAGGCGTATTCCGAAACGATCGAGAAGCTTCGCGAGCGCTTTGGGGGCCGGATCTTCATCGGAAAGGGCATCGAGGTCTGCTTTCAGCCGGATCGCATGCTCTTCATTCGCGACTTCCTCGATGAGCACGAGTTCGATCTCGTCATGTTGAGCGTTCATTATTTCGGCGACCATCCGGTCTACGAGAAAAGCGCCTGGTCCGAGCTGGAAACGGCTGCGGGCATCCGCCGTTACTTCGAGAACGTGCTCGAGGCGGCTCGGTGCTGCGAGAAGCTCAGCCGCTCGGGCTCGCGCGTGTTCGATGTACTGGGTCACATCGATTTTGTGAAACGTTACACGCAACGCTTCTTCGGTACGCATGACGTTTCGCCTTCTGCCGACGTGATCGATGAGATTCTCGCGACGTGCGTGAGCGCCGACTTGATCCCCGAGGTCAATACGTCGACGCTACGGCAAGGGCTCGGCGAGTCCATGCCAGGCGCTGACACGCTCGAGCGATATGTCGCAGCCGGCGGAACGACGATGGTGCTCGGGTCCGACGCCCACCGTAGCGAACACATCGGTGCCGACTTCGATCAGGCTGTCACACTGCTCCGCGACGCCGGCGTGCAGAACACCGCCGTCTTCAAAAACCGAAAGCGTGTCGAGATACCACTGGAATCCGTCGCCCCCGAAGCCGACCTTTGAGAGTGTTGATGACCGAGGCCGGCTGCCATGCCGTGCATAGCGCCATCATACCGTGTGGCACCGGTTTTCAACCGGTGAAGCAGCAGGACCGATGCCCAACCACTTCAGAGGTTGGAAAGACAATGATCCCGTAAGTCGTAGGACGAATCTGACTACACGACTTGCAGGCTGAAAGCGTCCAAGATCAGGCCGGTGACATGACCGACCCAATCAGTCGCCCCCGACAGCTGGTCGTTCACGATTCGGGCCCGTACGAAGGACTCGTTTTCGCGGCGTGCTTTCTTACGCGATTCCGTCGCTCCGGCCCCATTTCACTTGCCGGATCCTGAGGATATCGACGATGATTCTCGAGATTCCATTTGTATTGGCGTGAAGTTTGGTGTATGTTAGGGTATGCGGAGGCTTCGTAGTATGGCAAGCGGCTCGAAGATCGAGTGGACGGAAGCGACATGGAACCCGGTGACGGGGTGTGCAAAGGTGAGCCCCGGGTGCAAAAACTGCTACGCGGAGCGCATGTCCAAGCGTCTTCAGGCGATGGGCCTTCCGCAATATCGCGACGCCTTCGCGCTATCATTGCACGAAGAGGTTGTGGAGCTTCCGCTCCGCTGGAAGAAACCTCGGGTCATCTTCGTCAACTCAATGAGCGACCTGTTCCAGGACGGGATCCCGCTGAAGTTCATTCAGCGCGTGTTCACCGTCATGCAGGAATCACCCCAACATCAATTCCAGGTGCTCACAAAGCGTCCGGAACTCGCGCTGAAACATGCGAAGCACCTTCCCTGGCCGCAGAACATCTGGTTGGGAACGAGTGTCGAGAACGCGGACTACGTCCACCGCGTCCGCATCCTGCAGAAGATCCCCGCCAACGTGCGTTTCCTCTCGGTCGAGCCACTTCTCGGTCCCATCCCGCGCCTTCCACTGGCAAAGATCCACTGGGTCATCGTAGGTGGCGAGTCAGGCCCCGGCGCTCGCACCATGAAGGAGGAATGGGTCCTTCAGATTCGCGACCGCTGCCGGACACGCGGTGTGCCGTTCTTCTTTAAGCAGTGGGGGGGAGTAAATAAGAAACGGGCGGGGCGGGTGCTCGAGGGGCGAACATGGGATGAGCTTCCCTACCAATGCACCCATGGTGCCACGAGTCATGAGCGATCAACTACCCACAGTGTGGCCACGTGAACCGCACACTGAGGCCAAACACACCATCCTGATCACCTATCTCCAGGCGTGGTCTGCAATTCTGGCCCGTCAATCGAAGAAGGTCAGTCAACAACACCGTGAACTTCGATTCATTGATGCGTTCGCAGGCCCTGGGGTGTACTCCAAGGGCGAACCGGGAAGCCCTGTTCTCGCGATCGATGCGATGCTACGCCAGGAACCTCCTCTTCCCGTTCCTGTAAGATGTTCATTCATTGAGAAGGACCCGGCGAGATTCGCATCACTCCGTTCGCAAGTTGCGCAGAAAGAAGCAAGAGTCGCCCAATCGCCCAACCTTGTGATAGACGAACTCGCAAGGGGTGACTGCGTCGAGGTCCTGGAGAAAATGCTTGATCAATGCCAGGAACAGGGCGAAACTTTCGGTCCCGCACTCGTGTTTCTTGACCAGTTCGGCTACTCAGATGTCCCAATGACATTGATCTCGCGCATAATGCAGCACAGGTTGTGCGAAGTGTACTCCTACCTCGATTATGCGGGGTTGAATCGATTCCTGTCGGATGGCTGCAAGGACGCCGCCAGGAATGCCGCCTTCGGAACGGACGATTGGAGACAAGCTCTTCAACTCCCGACCGACAAGCGGCGCACCTTTCTTCTTGGACTCTATAAGAGATCACTACAGAAGTACGCCCGAGTCAAGTTCGTGTGGAGCTTTGCGATGTCAGACCGAACGGGCCGCCCCATCTACTGGTTGTTCTTCTGTACGAACAACATTCGAGGTCTGGAGGAAATGAAGAAGGCGATGTGTCGCGTCGATGACTCGGGAATGTTCCGATTCTCCGATGCTGATGATCCCGATCAACTTGGCTTACTGCCATCCTTCGATGATAATTGGCTTTCACGTCATCTCCAAGAGAAGTTTCGGGGCCAAGTCCACAAGGTCGTGGATGTCAAGACGCATGTGCTCTCGGATACGCCCTGCTGCAACTATGCAAATGTTCTACAACAATTGAAGAGGTCTGGGCGCGTACGTCCTGTCGACGGAAACAAGAAGATCAGCTTTACACGCGATCTTGATCGCGAAGTTGAATTCGTCGATCTTGAACCACGTGAAGACTTTTCTGAATTGCTATTCGAGTAGTCCGCATCGCCGGTTCCACCCGCCGCAACTGTGCGAGTCCAGTACTTGTCACAAGAGCGAGATCGAACGGCAATGCCCCGGCCAACCGGCCTGTTCCTTCCTCTCCTTCGTGCCTTGCTGCCTTTGTGGTGAAAAGACCGCCCAGTGCATCTCGATGCACCAACATACCGCAGCCCCGTCACCCTCTCCATCGTCGCGTCGACGCTCCGACCCTTCGCGGCGGG
>JAJDDV010000150.1 GCA_029260135.1 Phycisphaerae bacterium
GATACACCAGCGTACAGCCCGGCACCTTTGGTGGCCTCGTTGATGGTTAGAACGCAGTTCGTGATCGTAGGGCTGCCGCCTTCGATGAAGACTCCGCCGCCGTGGTTGTATGGGGGCATGCCATCCGCGTTGCCGCCGGTGATCGTGAAGCCGTCGAGGATGGCCGTGGTGCCTGTGCCGCTCCCGTTGACCACGTGATAGGAGTTGTCGGCCGAGCCGACCACGCCGATCTCGCCACTGAGGATCGTGGTATTGACCCACGGATCCCGCTCGGCGAGTGACGTTTCACCGCCCACGAACCCACCGTAGATGGCCACGTCATCAACAAGCTGGAATGTCGCCCGTCGATCGCCGGCAGTTTGCCCTCCGCCCAGATCCGGTGTGTAGGCATGCTGGCTGGCCGATGCCACCCAGATGCAGTCCGCGCTGCCGAGATTGGCCAGTGCTTCCTGGAGATGTTCGTATGCTGCCCCCCATGAACTGCCATCGCCACCTGACACATCAGCATTGACGTAAACGATGCTCGGGCATTGGGCCACGACAGGGCTGCCGGCAAGGACACAAAACAGAGCAGATAGAGCGCTACAACGTGTCATCTGAGTATCCCCTGATGATGCGTGAAGAAAACGAGCGAAACGTGTTTTCGGTGCGGAGCGGTTCCGTGTTCGAACACATACCGATCCGATCGATCCGTGCGAACGGCGCAGCTGTGCGGGAGGAGATTCTTCTTTCGCGGGGCGTCGAGACGGAGCCGATAGCGCTCCTTCCGGCGCGGTCGATCTTGGCGTGCACGCGGACATACGGATAGAATGGTGCGTGGAGACGCCCTGCATGATCCCTCCTAAGGACAACGCGTTGGCCTGAACACCTGTGCCACACCCAATATATGTCCGGTAACTGACACAGTCAAGAAGGAGTGTGAGATTACGGCATTGCCTGTCTCTTACCGCCGGCGATAAATGGACTGCCAACGATGTGTGGGTCGCGCGCCAATGCATTGGCTGGCGCACAGTAACCATCATGTCCTTAATCTGTATTAGTATTCCCCGCTCGTCTCTGCAGTATCGCCGTGCGGCATTGCATGGCAGTCTATACGGTGTTGTGTGCGGTGGTGGTGGCCGACGTAATGCCTTGCAGACAGGTCACTTACAGCGTGAGAGGTGAGAGCGGGTTGCACTGGTTCGGTGCCCAGAATAGGATTCTTCAATCGCCTGGCACGCGGCATGCGTATGTCGCAGGCATGATTGGCTCGCGGAGAACAGGGCGGTTCCGGTGGCTGATTGGAGGGGGCAAGGGCACCTGAACTGAGTTCCCCTTTGGTGTACGTGTACTCACCGGTTTGGGGCGTTTTCCCGCTTCGACCGCCGCATTGGGAGCGACGAATCGCAGTTGACGGAGCCGTCTTGCCACGCCAGTTCGACGCAGCATGTTGCCGTGACGTATCGGTCGGGCGGTGCAAGTTAATCCCGATGGGAGCCCCGTCATGACCCGCCAGCTGGCGGTACCGCGTGGGTTGGACTGACGCGTCGTTTCGCAATGGCGCGTTTTCCAGGCATTGCCGCCGGAAGTTCACCTTGCGTCACGTTGAGCCGGCCTCCGTCCGGAATATTCTCCGCCCCGACACCAGATTCAGTAGCTTATTTGCGCAGCTCCGCGTAGCAGCCGGATCGCCGAACGCACCCGGCCGGGCCAACATCTCGTCAATCATGGTCGCGAGCACATGTCTCTCATCCCGGGTCAAGGAACTGTGGATGATTGAGAATCCAGATCCTACGCTGTACCGGCGCAACGCGGAATCGTACTCAACGGGAAGACCGGCTTCCGCGAGCACCTCGAGGTCGCGGTAGATCGTTCGTGTCGATACATTGAGCCAACAAGCCAATTGGTCGGCCGTCACCGATGACCGATGATCGAACGCGAAGACGAGTCGCGCCAGGCGGTTGATCCTACGACTTGCGGACGATACTCCGGTGACCTCGAGTTCCATATACGCACCCTCCGGCCGAATTCAGCTCAAGAAATCGGCTTTTGCCACAAGCAGACCCCTCTCCCTTCTGATACCGACATCCGAGGTCCTCCATCTCGTTTTTTCTTGGCATTTTCTTGGTGCTTTCCAACGGGCGGGCGCAGACTGGGCCCGATTCGCCCTGTCATCACCGGATCGGACGTCTTGTGCCGAGGCGATATTGCCAAGAGGTAGTCCCACGGGGTGTCTAGATCTTCACGTCGATGGTCAGCCAAATAGACAGACCATGCGACGGCAAACCGAGCCTCCTTGGAGCCGGTTAGGGGGACGGTTGCTCAATCTGATGCGACCCTGAAGCGCAGGCTAAGCGCCCTATCTCGTGTGGAGGCGGATTGGACGAGAGGGGATGTGCCGCGCACCATCTGGCGATCTTGTCAAGGACCAGACGATGCGGTAAAGACGGTGTACGAATGCCGGGTGCCCAGTGAGACTCGGTGATGGTGAGTGCTGCCTGCCTTCCGTCGCCTCGGTCTCAGTCCGGCAGCGAGGTCTATTTCGCTGACACGATGCTGATGGGCAGCCCCGTCCTATGCGAGGAGTCGAGAAATGCATTCCCTTACGGCGGTGGGACCGATTCTGTCTCTTTTGATCACAGTGTGTTCTGTTCCGCCGTACTGGTCCACGGGCCGCGGCGATGCGGACAGCGACGGTGACGTCGACTTGTTCGATACAGCAAGGATGCAGTCCTGTTTTGGCGGCGAGTGGGCGGGACCGCCTTTGCCTGGTTGCGGGGAGGTTGAGTTTAACGGTGACAGCAATGTCGATGCCAAGGACTGGCAGGGGCTGAGACTCAACCTGGCGGGGCCTGGGAAACCGACGGCCACAGCATCGGTCGGCTACATGGCCAAGGTGATGGATCGCTTTCACACCGCAACTGAGGTCTACACCGACGCTGACGCCGCGGGAAACCACTTCGCCGCCAGAGGGCGATTCGCCAGCGAGAATGGCGGCGGCTATGTGTTGCCCATGGAGGAGGCTGTCCGCGAGAGCCCCTACGACGGGGTCGACTGCATCCGGTGTAGTTTTCAATCGTCGGGATCGAACTGGGGAGGTTGGTACTTCCAGAACGGGGCGCTGACGGGGAACGAAGCTGCACCCACCGAGAACTGGGGGAGTGTTCCGGGCGCGGGTGTCGACATGAGCGGAGCCACCCAACTGACATTCTGGGCCAAAGGCGCGCAAGGCGGTGAACGCGTCGAGTTCTTCGCGTTCGGTGTAGGTAGACATGCCGGAACCGGCGTGCCGACCATGCCCTACCCTGATTCGTCCTCCAAGGTCTCGTTGGGCTACAGCACGCTCTCAACAGACTGGACGCAGTACAGCCTCGACGTTGGGAACCTGAATCTGACGTACGTATTGGGCGGTTTCGGCTGGGTCACGAGCGCTGCAGCAAACGCTGGTGGCGACATAACATTCTTCTTGGACAACATCCGATTCGACAAAGCCCGTCTGAACGAGCCGAGATTTCTGCTCAGCTATGAAACCATCGCCTCCAACACGGACTTCGATGTTGTCCTTCGCAATGTCGCCTTTACGTATGACAATGCGCTGGCCTTGATCGGGTTCCTGGCGTCCGGAAATCGCGTGCGGGCAACGTTGCTCGCCGATGCGCTCGTGTACGCGCTGGACAACGATCGCTTCTATACGGATGGCCGGGTCCGCAATGCCTATCAGGCCGGTGACCTGCGCCTGCCGCCTGGCTGGACACCCAACGGGAAGATCGGCACCGTCCGCATGCCCGGGTGGTATCACCAAACCACCGGACAATGGCAGGAGGACGGAGGCAACGTCGGTTCCTCGACGGGCAACGTTGCGTGGGCCATGCTCGCTCTGCTCGCCTATTACGAGTCGGTGGGTGGCGAGACGTACCTCAATGCGGCGGTGCGCATGGGCGAATGGCTGGAGCAGCATTGCAGGGATGCTCGGGGCAGCGGCGGCTACACCGCCGGCTTTGAAGGATGGGAACCATCGCCGGCACCGCTTCCCTACAAGTCCACGGAGCATAACATCGACGTCTACGCCGTGTTTCGACGGCTGCATCTTCTCACCGGCGACGACAAGTGGCGCGAGAGGTCTGAGCACGCAAAGCGGTTTGTCGCCAGCATGTGGAATGCTACAGACGGGTTCTTCTGGACGGGATCGGGAACCGACGGTGTTTCCGTGAACAAGGATGTGATTCCTGTCGACGTTCAAGCGTGGGCCGTACTTGCCCTCGATCACGAGAACCAGGAGTACCGGCGTGCCCTTGACTACGCCGAGCAGTACCTCATGTTCGGTGGCGGTTTCGACTTCAATCAGGACCTCGACGGCGTGTGGTACGAAGGCACGGCACAAATGGCGCTGGCCTACGCCTACACCGGACAATGCGCCAAGGCCGCCACACTTTTGGCATTCCTTCATTCCCGCCAAGAGCCGTCCGGTGCAATGGTCGCGGCGGATAGAGATGAACTGACAACAGGTTTCTTCCTGCCGGACGGACAGCCATGGGTGTACTACCACCGCCCGCACGTTGGAGCTACAGCGTGGCTGGTTATGGCAGAGAGAGCGTTGAACCCGTTTACACCGTGGCCTGAGTGAACGGGAGCCGACCTTAAACAGAGTGCAAGTGGTTGACTGGCTTATGCTGCCCCCCTGTCGATGGTGCTTGGCCTGGAAGAAGGATCAGGATGAAGTGGGGCGACCTGCGCCGAGACAGATGATGGAGAGGCCGCTAGACGCCCATTGGTATCGCGTTCGACGATTGGTCCGATCCGCCGGACACTTGAGAACTGAATCTCACGATGCAACGTAGCGGTACGAGTGTGGAGACCTGAGGCTGCCGGTGGTACGCCTGTCGACGGCCTGTCGACCGCGAAGGACCGCCGGTACCGCCTACGGAGCGAATTGCGGTCCGGTCCGGTTCGGTCGCTCTGGCTCCAACCGGTAGAGCCGGGCGACGGAGTGGATTCCGCGGCTCGTACGCTTGCCGTACGGGCCCCTTCCGCCGATTCTGATCGCCCGAACCCTGGGAAGCACCGGGGCAGGGAGCATCACGAAAGCTCGTAATCGCAGTTATGACGTGCCCCCGTGGCCGGTACTCCTTGTCATGTTAGTCCGAGGGCTCCTGGCCCGCCCCGCGCGGTGGGCGGAGCCATGCCTCGCGCCGCCCGCCGCCGGCGGAATTGCCCCGGATCTTCTGTCGGCCAACGTTGGATGATGGCACCGGTTCGCGGTTACACTCTGTTATCAGAGGCCTTCGTGCCAAGGTATGGTTGAGCCTCTTCAAACCCTACCATAATGGGCGAAGGCCTTCTCCAGCCGCACACCACCTGACGTTGATGAAATATGTGGATTGAATCGATGCGCATACGCAACGCGTCGTGTCCGGAACCGTTCGCACAGGGACAGGAATCGCTCCGTCGCTCAGGAGGCTGCGGAGTCGGTCCGGCTTAGTGTCCCGCTCGAACGAAACCGACGAATTCGGAGGAGCTCCAACGCGCCTGCAAACGGCGCTGGGTTGGCCGCACAGTCGCGGGCGGCTATTTGATCCGCCCGTTCGTGCCGCGGGCTTCGCGTCGGCGTCGCGCAGCTTCAAGTAGCCGTGTGCGTAGCTCTTGAGGTACCGTCAAGTCCGCCTCCTCAGACTGAACATAGTCCTCCAGTGCTTGAGCTATGGCGGCGGACTCCTTCAGCCGAAGCTTGCAGGCAGCGCACTTATTGAGATGTTCTTGGGTTTGGGCGTCGACGTCGGACTTGAGCACATCTCCGCGCGCGATCGCCGTCACCAATTTCTCTGGAATGCATGCGGACATGGCTGGGCGCCTATCTCGCAAAACTCGTGCAGTCTTGGTCGTCAAACCAGCCGTCTCCGGAGGCAAAGGCGGCCACTGTTCGATCATACGATTGATCGGGCTGTCGCCGCAGGTGAATTTGACGAGGAACCGTACCCCGCAAGGGAGGTCCTGTAAAGCCGGTATTTCATCGGCATTCTCAGCCTGTGAAAGAAATTACCGCTGAAGGTGTCTCTTATACGGGCGTACGAAATGGGAAACCCTACCCGGGCTGTCAAACTGGAGGAATCTCGATGAGCCGTCCGTTCCGCAAGAACTGGAGAAAGAACCTCGCCGCGCTCGCAGCGCTGGCGACAATTGCGACCTTCGCCGTTACTCTCGCGAGTTCATGCTGTTCGCAGGACCGAGAAAGCCACCACGAGAAGGAGTTTCTACCGGAAGCCGAAAGCGCGAAAGACGTGCTGAACGTTGTCTGCTCGTTTGGCTCGCCGCTCGATTGGGCGGCACGATCGAGGGACCTCTTTGTGGGCCGGTGGATTCCGCGACCCGGATGGGCCGGCGTCGTGGCGTCAGCGCCGCGCTTGGAGGATGGGCAATGGACGGTTGAAATCAGAGAAAACGGGACTGGTGCTGTAATTCTGGCGTGTTCACTCGAGACGATGGCACATCTCCGGCCTGGGCAGCCGGTGACCGTTCTCGGGCAGGTGGCCGGAACCAACGCTTGCCGGTCGGTGACCGTTCGCAGCACAACCGTCGCGATCGAGTAGCGAACGCGAGCCGTGATCGACGCCGCAGGTTGGGTTTGCGGCCGAATCCTAGCCAAGTAGCGTGGCAGCGGCGCATTCGCGGTCGAGCAGGATTACAGATTGGGACTGGTAGAGGGGGCGGCGTACATGTTGGGCCTCGGGGGAAAGCTCAGCCACATGTTTAGTCAACCGCCGGGTCGGTCTCGCGGGGTGCTCCGGTGTAACCGCGGTGGTCGGCGGAAGAGCTTGAATCCCAGCCGCTGCCGATCGATCAGGCGGATCCGCTGCACCGGCTCGCGATCTGATTCAATCGGCTGATGGCAGTGAGCCCGGTACGGTCCGAACGCGTAACGGGAATGGGATCCGGTTCTCATGGAGTTCCCCTACCACAACCAAGGTGGGCAGGTGGCCGTGCCCATGGCAATGAACTGCCGCGATGCCTTCTCAGCCAGTGCAGCGTACGGCGACGCGATTCACGAGGAATCATGTGTTTCGACGGCGGCGATCAACCTCGGCAGGCCCTTTGCCCACATTTCTCAGTATCTTCGTGGATGTCGCGCACGGCGAGGTGATCCGCACACAACTCCCATGAGCGGACCACCGAACGCGTGTGAGTCCGGTTCGCGACCCGATGTCCCAGGTCACTGCAGCACTGAATATGTTCGTGCGGAGCCCTAGTTTGACATACTCACGCCGTGTGCCACATGTAGAGATTTTCGTGGGGCTGGTCGATTTGGTTCATTCTTAGATGTTCTGTTTCTTCACCTTCGGGCGTTTCTGAAGCCGTACTGGGCGTAACCATGGCCTCACCAAGTTTTCTCAGATTTGCATGAAAGATGCGCCTTGCAGGCGTGTCTATAGAAACGGCTGATGAATGGGATAGAATTGGACTCGCCGTCTCCTCCTGCTCGCGGTGCGGAAACCACGGGGATTTTCAACGTGTGTTCGGGCGACCCAAGTGAGAAGCGACAAGAAACCTCACGAGTACGAACCCGACCTCGAAGGGCTGAAGCGAGGAGATAATGACGAATGGGGGAGATTTCTTGAAGCCTACCGTTCGAGGTTTAAGGCACGAGCCCGGTACTATTTTTCGCGCCCCGTCATGGTCGAAGCTGTCGCTGAAGATGCAATGATGAGAGTGTTCGACAAGATCTACACGGTTCGCAAAGAGGAGAGCATTGCGTCTTGGGTCATGCGCATTACCGCCAACGTCGCGAAGAACTACCTGCGCCGATCCGAGGAGCGGCATATGCATCAGGAGCTTGTTGACGAAGAGCCGACGCGTTCGGCGAGAGGACCGTCCGCTGGAAACAAGCCCCCAGACCAGATTCTAATGAGCCGTGAGCGATCGGTGCTGTTATACAAAGCCATCGCTGACCTACCGGATTCACTCCGTGTTCCGTTTGTCCTCAGGCGATTGGATGGACTTCCGAGCCGTACAATCGCAGAGATCCTGGGACTGTCAGAAGGCGCGGTGGACTCGCGGATTTTTCGTGCCTATCAGAGATTGAAGGACTTGCTGCCGGAGTTAGATGAATGAAAGACCGCCATTCGACAAGCTCGGACGCGTGCCGCCGGTTTAGAGACGCGCTACACGTCTACGCATCGGGGCATGGCGAGACCAAGGATATCGGAGGCGAGCTGGCAGCGCACATCGATGTGTGCTGCGCGTGCAAGCGAGAGCTGGCGTTCACTCGCCGGATCGTTGAGGCCATCGAGTCACATCTCGAAGCGATCCGTCTGGAAGCGTCCGATTCGAGCGCTACAAAACGGAAGATGCTGAGGCGACTGATGAAGATGAAGGTGTGGCGCCGGATTCGCCACTTGGGGCCTGTTCAAGTGACCTACGAACGGGTGAGATCACTGCTTCACCTCGTCAGTGGGGGCAGTGTCAATTCGGATACGGGCGGCGTCCGTGTGCCGCTGGTTACGGGTTCCGGTTACGCGATTACACAACGCTCGGGGCTCGTTCTTGGGCGATAGATACTGAGGCTACAATGTCAGCGACAAAAAGAGAACCGCCAAAAAAATGTTCCGTCTTGACGATCGCCGGTAAGGACGAGCCGGACATGTTGCACTCGCTGGCATCACTCACGCAGCAGGAGTCGCCGGGGCAGAAGGGGAAGCTGAATACGGCCGAGTGCGTTGGTCACACACTCGCCAATCGGGTCATCCTGTTTGCGAAGCTCGAAGGCGAGATCGGTGCGCTGGAGGCCTTGAACAAACGGGCCGAAGAGCGGTTCCGCGGCGACCTTCATTGCCACAGCGAGATCGTTGACGACGTCGAGTATATGCCGGGGGATATGTACGTGTTTCCGATGAGGCTGAGGATTTCATCACCGGATGACCCGGGCATCCTGGCGGCCGTCACAAAGCTCCTTGCCGACTGCAAGACACACATTCTGTCTTATCGCTGCGAGCGCTACTCACCGGCACGATCCTACGGAATGCTGGTGAGTGAACAGACCTACGTCTTGAAGGTGCCGGTCGAATTTGACAAGGCACAGTTCCTCGCCCATCTCCACGAGATCTCGGATGAGCACGGGTTCTTCAGCTCCACGTTGGAACCGCTGTAGCGGGAAGGCTCGCCGCGACGCGCAGATCCCTACTCGACATGCCGGGAGAGATCTGCGCTCTAACGCGGCGCGCATCGTGTGCCAAGCGGTCGGCACTGTGCGCCTCTTCGATGTCGACTCCTCCCGCGCGAAGAAAACTTCCTTTTGTATGAAAGAAGTTCGCTCCACGTGTGTCTTACTTGTAGAAACACGAGCCGCATGTGCGGCGCGATAGGAATTCTCTAAGATGGAGGCTGTTCGATGACAATCAATTCGTTTCTGCTCCTTTTGCTGGCCCACTTGGCTCCCAAGACGTCGGAGGGTCTCTTGGATCTCCTTCTGCGGCTCGAGAAGGAGCTGGGTGATCTCAGCGTCAATGGACTTGCAGAACTCGGCCTGAAGCTGAACCTGCGAGACGCGGGCAGCGAACTTCTTGCTCTCCGCAACCTCCTCGAAGAGCAAGGTGAGCTGATGGGATCGCCGCTGCTTGAACTCCTGGGCACGCTCAGTCGCGACCTGCTTCCGACAGCGTAGTCGGATAGCACGCTGAGCCAACAAGCTCAATCCCCCTTCCTTTGGATGGGCGGTGGCTTCCTGACCAGAGGCCACCGCCCATCGGCTGTCTCGTTACCGCCACACACACCGAGAGGCATACGGCCTGCCAGCCGACGATCGAAGCCGTCTACGCCGCCCAATCACCCATGAGCATCTGCTTCGGTCCCGAGTTCTTGGGCGGGCCAGTGCCGCTCTCCTTCGGCTGCCGCAGGCCATCGACAGGTGGGCTCGCCTTGGCCATCGAGCGGAGGTTGGCGACGTTGCCCGGGCGCAGGCGGTAGGCGCGGATCAGACCCGCCGCCTCGTCGATTTGATCGTCTGGAACCACGGCCGAGATCTCTGAATCGCCGAGCTGCGTGGTGATCCCGCCCAGGGCGAGGAGTTGCTCTACCGAACGACGCACGCCCTTTGCTGACTTGAACGCCAGGAACACGATGAGCTGACCGCCGCCTACAGCGAGGTAGCCGTATCCGCCGATGATGGCGTCCCACCGGTCTTCAACTCCACGATAGGCGGGTTGGCCGACCGGTCCCTTGGGGCGGAGCGGCAGCAGGGGGTGGCCGTCATGCAGGTTTCGCGTGCGACGGCGGTTCTCGCGTGCATATTCCATCAGTTCTTCCGTTGTCATTTCACAGTCCTCCTTGAAGATGCGAGGCCCTGGCGGTTCTCCGTCGGATTTGCCGGTCTGCGCGGTCCTCCCTCACCTTCTGGGCAAGAGTTCCGGTCTCCGCCAGCTCATCCCGTAGTCGTTCCACATAGGAGATCAGATCGTCGATAGTCTGCTCGTCCGCGGCGTTGTCGGCGTACGCGTACAGCTGGCGGATACGCGCGATGTGCTCCGTCATTTGGCGACACGTACGCATGAGACCGCGCGGGGTCCGCCGACGAGCCGCGCTCGGAACGGTCTCCCGTAGCAGTCGCAGGCGAGCCATCAGATGAGCTTTACTGGCTGCGCTCACACCGACCTCCTCTCCCGCCGGCGGATCGCGTTCCTTCGGTCCCGCAACACCTCTTCCGGAGCGTCGAGCTCCATGAGACGCTCGTATCGTTCACGGTCGGCTCGTTCCCGGGCCTTGAACCACCGGGGCATACGGTTGAGTGGGCGTCCCCGGCCCGCCGCTCGAATCGCCTCGGCCATCGCCTCGGCCGAATCAGCGGGGATGACGAAAAACCGTGGGCTTGGGTACCACAGTCGTCTGGTGCGGTGCCGGTTCCAGGTACGCATGCGAACGTACGTTCGTCCGCCGTGTTCCCGGCGAAAAACGAGAACGGTCCGCCACTCGCCCCACGGAACGGCAGCGATGAAGATGTCCGATGTCCCAAGAATGTCTGGTTTCCTCTGGCTTCGCGCTTTGCTCATCGTCCTTGACGCCTCCGTCGTTGCCAGGCCAACCGGTCTCCTCCTACGTGTTCCGCAATGTGTCTCCCCCAAACCCCCTCGCGTTGACCGCGGCCGATCGAACGCGCGGGTTGAAGCCGTTCTTGGTGTCGCCTACGCGATATCACGTTGGCGGTAGATCACTCGTAGTCCTCCGGGGCCTGGTAGGGGCGTACGCTTATCAAGGCGTGCACGAGCCGCCGTTGTTCAGGGGTAAGCCGAACGGGGCAGGCTAATATCCACGCCTCAAGTGCAGCGCATTTCGCAGCGCGCAGGTCTTCTCGCGTTGACGCCGAATCACGTAACTCGTGGGCTTGTCTGTACTTAGAGTCGTGTTGGCGGTCGGATACCCTGGGATTCATAAACCCAAGGTCCCCGGTTCGACCCCGGGCGCCGCTAGTCTTCATGTCCTGAATGGCTTGATCGAAAGCACGTGGGCCGACTTTGACAACACCTTGACATCAACCGTGCCACCGTTCATGTGATCGATCCATAACCCACCATCGGCAGTCTCGGCGCCGCCATCTCACCTGCAAATCAGGAGCCCCAAGCGTGAATGGGAAGGGGTCGAACGTTGGGCATCCGGGCTTCCCGGTGCCGGATTGCAGCGGATTCTAGGGCGGGATGCCGATTCTCGGACCGGGATCATAAGAACGTTCTTATTTTTGTTTGAGGGTGAGGCACCGGTTGCTGTAATTGGTTACCGGAGTCGGGCACGTCGGCGCAGGTGGGGTCAGGTCCAGGGACAGGGCCGTCCAAGGTGGTTATCGCGGTGCGCGTCACCGTTCTTGCCACTTGCCTGCACGGGTCGATCGACGATTGGCGCCGTCTTTGTGCCGGACCCACTGCATCAGTTAGCAGACGGAGCCGGGCGGTTCTTGGCACTTTGATGCTCGCCGCGCCGTCCAAGCGCTGGGGAAGCCGGAGGAAACACGCTCATGGTTGCAGGTAGTCGATCGGTATCGGCGGTGATGAGTCTGATCGTTCTCGCCTATGCTGCGGGTGTCGCGGCGCAGGTTCCCGACCATCCCATCATTAGCGAAGTGTACACGGAACCGCCGGGCGCCAGCGATGGTCCTGTCGGTCGCGACCTTGCGAACGAGCATCAAGAGTTCATCGAGATCTACGTTCCGCCCGCGGCGAACCTCAATCCGATCTACAATCCCAATGCCCTCAACCTCACCTTTTATGAGGTCGAGGGGGACAAGACCAGCTCCGGATATACGTTGGTCAACTACCGGATCGATATTCCGACGTTTGCCAGGCCTGCAAGCGGTGTTGTGGTCTTGGGCTGGGTCGACTATGTCGGCAATCCGCCGACGGGTCTGGCCGGGACGCCGAGCACGCGACTGGGGTTGGTGAACGGCGGGATCACTGCGATGCCCGCCGATTATCTGTTCGTCGCGATGAACGGCGGTCAGTTTTCGGGTACCACGAACTTTGCCGTGCCGCTGGCGATCTCGCTGATTCACATGCCCAACGAAGCGTCGAGCGGGATCATCCAGGGCGGTTCGGGTGCGTATCTTCTGGTCGACCGCAATGACGTTGGCTATGTCGAGCTGTATGACGACAAAGACACGGCTCACGTTCCACCGACTGCAAATGCCGACCCGTCGCTGGCGACCGGTACGGTTTTGCAGACGTCGGCGATGACCGATGGTTTCGCCGTGAATGACGATGACAACGGCAACGGCGGTTTCGGTTTTGAGGTTTTACTGCAGCCGTACAGCGGCGGGACCGACATGGATCTGTCGAATGTCCTTCCGTTCGGTGGTCCTTTCAGCAAGCTCATTGCGCAGGTTCCGGAGGTCGAGGCCGATGGGCCTGATCCTGGTATCGCCAACGGTTACGCACGTGTCTACGTGGATGTTCGAAAGACGACGGAGAATCTGTCCTCAGCGGATGATGATCCAGCACAGGATGCGTTGAATGCGTACCGGCACATTCGCAACGACGGACCGTTCTATCCGACGCCTGGAAGCGTCGTGGCGACGACATCGCCTCCGGAGCTGAGTTTGGCCTCCGATGCGACGAAGACGTACGACATTCTGGCGGGAACAACGGCAAACGTTGCGTTGCGCGCCGCCAACGTCGGCGGAGATTATCCGATTGATCTGAGCGTATCGGCGGGAGCCTCGAGTAATCCGTCGGTGGCTACGTTTGGCGGAGGTGCCGACGCGTCGGCGATCGCGGGTCAGGCCTACGGTCTTCCGGAATTGGCGTTGACCGGGCAGCCGTCGTCACCGCAGGGTGCATCCGCGAGCGCGACGGTCACGGTGACCGCCTCGAACAGTAACGTCGGTGACCCGGCGGTGTTGTCGCCGATCCAGACGAGATCCGTGACGGCCACAGTACTCAATCCGAGCACGGGCTTGAACGCGGTGGGGTTGCCGCTTCAGACGACCGTCTTTGCCGCCGTTCAGGCTGTGCCGTCGGATACACTCGTTGCCAACGAGTTCGTTGGCACGAGTCTGGGGCAGTATCTGGTGGCGCAGCCGGACGTGGCAGCGCTCCAGACCATGGGAAACGCGGCGGCGTTACTCAATCCGTTTACCGACATTCGCAACGCCTTCGTCGTCGGACCGATGATCAAGGAGCTTCCCGGCGACGGTGACGAATGTATCGACTGGAAGAACCCACCGGGGCCGATCGGTCGACTGAGCTTTGTCGATACGGTGTCGTCGTCTGCCGAGGCGGTCGGAGGCACATGTTCGGGAGGCAGCACTCCCGGTCAGCCTTGCGACACCACGAACATGTTCGCCTGTCCGGGCGGAACCTGCGTTGCGCGAACCACGTACGACGCGAGCATCAGTGTGTGCCTCGCGACGGCGCAGAGCGTGATCAAGGCGATCCGCATTAATGTTCCCGATACGCTGACGTTCGGCGGGTCCTTTTCACCGACGGAATCGGTGAGCTTTTCCGATGCTGCAGGCAACGTCGGCGATCCGGCAAGTAGCCTGACAGACGTTGCCACGTCGCGAACGTTCGAGATCGCGTTGATTGACACGCAAGTGAGAGCGAACGGCACATTGGAATCAGGGCAGACGGACGACTTCGGTATCGTGGTCGAGGTGTTGGAGACGGAGCCAGGGTCGTCAGTGGTGCCCGGCGAGTATGTATTCGTCAGCCTCACTGGCGGGTTTCAGGGCGCGGATATTGACGGTGTCGATGTGCCACCCGGTGGCAACGTCGCTACGATCGTGTACTTGGATTTGGACAATCTTCACGATTTCTTGGGTATTCGCTCGATTGAGTCGTTGTACATCGTCGATGCGCGTGCCGGCGGCGAGGTCGATTTCATCGAGGGCTTCAGCCTGAATCCAGCCGGCAGCTTTCTGGCGTCAGCCGTACCGGCTACGGGGGAGAGTCTGTGGCGGACGAATCAAAACACCGTGCGACTGACGTTCGCCACAGATATTACCGCACCCGGGGCCGGGGAAATCTTGATTCAACCGATGCTCCCCGGCGGATCCTATGGGGCCGATATTTCGAGTGGCGTCGCGTTCACGGTGGAGAACAACCTGGGCGGGCTTCCTAGAATTCTGAAGATCGTGGACGTTGATCCGCCCGATCTTGTCCACCGCCAGTGGTACGCCATTCAGAGCGCCGGCGGATGGACGGGCGGTGGTGATTTCCTCGTTCAGTACGTGGTACAGGTGGGGGACGCGGACAACAACGGGGTCGTGTTGAACCTGGACGTCGGACTGGTCAACGCCGGGATTCCGAATCTCGGCGCGGACGATCAGGATCGTCGAGACATCGACGGCGATGCGACGATTCTCAATGATGACGCCAGTACGGTCAATGCCAGGATTCCGTCGTTCAGGGTCTTGAAGCCGAGCGGTCATTAATGCCCGCCTGCGGGTTCGAGGCGCAGCGAAGACGAGAGGTCGACGTGAGCCGTTTGAATCGTAAGTCGAAGCCAAGTTTACTGATCGCAGGATGGATGCTGATGGCGACCTCCGCGTATGGCGCGACGGCTACGTTTACGCCTATCGGTCCGACGACGGTGGCACCGGGGACGCCGGTGAGCTTCACCATCACCGTCTCGGCGACCCCGCCGAGCGTGTTTGACGCCGCCGATATCGTGATCGGCTCAAACGATGCCAGTTCGCTGTCATTCTCTTACAGCACCGCGTGGCAGGCTGCGTTTGGAAATGTTACGCCACCGACGCCGGTCATGCGGTATGCCCAGGACGTATTCGTTGGCGGCAACAACACGACCCCGGTCGGAACTTCTCTTGCGCTGGGGACGGTGACGCTTCAGACCGACGGTATGACGGAAGGGACGTTCGACGTGCGAATCGATCCCGACGTCGGCCCGGATGTCAGTTCGTTAGTCTTGGCGGGGCAACACGAAGGCCTCAGTGGTTTGGGGCAGTTTACAGTTGTCTGTGAGACGTTTGATCCGCAGTGCGACAGTGATGTCGACCTGAGTGACTTTACGCTGTTTCAGTCGTGCATGGCCGGGCCGATCGATACCGCAACGTCCCCTTGTTTGCGGTTCGATGCGAACGGCGACAGTAGAATCGACTTGGCTGATCTGCATGCGATGTTTGCCCAGTTTACGGGTGCGTGGTAGGAGAAGGAACGCCCATGCATGGTATCGCGTTACGAAAGCACCTCGTTGTCTTGGCTGTCACCATCTCCTTGAGCGGCGTGGCGTCTGCTTGGGGGGCGACGGTGACGTTTACCCCTGTCGGATCATCGATCGTGGGGCCGGGGACGCCGGTCGTGTACGAAGTCACGGTCTCGGTGTCCACCATCGCGCAGTTCGACACGGCGGATGTGATCATCGGCTCCGACGACGCGATTGATATCGCCTTCACCTATAGTACGGCGTGGACTTCCGCCTTCGCAAATGTGTCGGCACCGTTCTTCGATACCGGGATGTATGCACAGGATGCGTTTGTCGGCGGCAACAACCCCACGCCCGTGGGGACGAGTCTATTGCTGGGTACCATCACGGTGACTACGACGGGTCTTCCGCTCGGCGTGTACGCGGTTCGAGTCGACAATGCGATCGATGGCGTCAGTACGCTGGGGCTGGGAGGTCAGCCGGATCCGCTCAGCGGAGTGGGGGTCTTTGAAATCCGTGGTTGCTCGGTCGATGCGGACTGCAATGACGGGGTCGCGTGTACGACGGAGAGCTGTGACTTGGCTACGGGGCAGTGTGTCAATGCGGCCGACCATGCGGTATGTGACGATGGGCTTTTCTGCACGGGCTTCGAGGTTTGCGACCGAAACGTGGGATGTGTGACGCCGGGCAATCCCTGTCCGAATCCTGGAGACTGCAACGAGATCGTCGGAAACTGTGGCTGTCAGCCGCCCGTCGTTACCGCGATCGGTCCACGATATATGGAGATCACGCCGATTCCGGGGCTGACACCGATTGCGTTGCACGTGACCAGCGTCGATCCGGATGTGTCGTGTATCGCGCCCTACGTTCAGGCAGACGGTACGCTCGACGTGGCGATCGCGAGTGCGGCGTCATCCGACTGGGGGACCCTTTCCGTGCGAGATGCGAACCTGGTCTCCAGTAAGACCTACAGCGTTCAGGCAGATTGTGATCCGGCCAATCCCGGTACGGTGATGTCGGCGCCCGCACCGGTCACGCTTTGGCAGTGGGGTGACACGAACAACGATGGCAGTATCACGATTCTCGACATTACGCGCGGGATCGACGGGTTCCGAAGTGTCTTCCACCTTCCCGCTGTCCTGTGCCTCGCGGACGCCGATTGCGCGGCCGTCGGACCGAACTTCAAGTGTGATACGGCAGCCGGTCTCTGCGCTCAGTTGCGGCTTGAGAATGTGGATCATCTGGGGCCGTCGGGGTGTGGGCCGGAAACCGTGATCAGCATCCTCGACATCGTCTGGATCGTGGATTCGTTCCGAGCCGTGCCGCACAACTGCCTGGGGACGTGCCTGCCCTGATCGGACCATCGATTCGAGGCCGCCTCGCAATGGCTGGACGCGCCGAGTCGGCGGCGTATCCTTGTCGCGATGGTGCCTTTCTCGGATCATCGATTCCTCGCTGACGATCCTACGCCGACCTATCTGCATCCCGCGGTTCGCAGGACTCTCCCAAATCGGGTCTCGGCTGCGTTGAGCGAGCTGCACTGCTGCCGCGCATGCCCGCGCAGCTGCCGGATCGATCGCCTGGCCAATGAAGCGAAGATCTGCCGAACGGGGCGTTGGGCTCGCGTGACGTCGGCGAGTCCGCATCTGGGCGAGGAGGATTGCCTTCGCGGCCTGCGAGGCTCGGGGACGGTTTTCTTTTCGGGCTGCAACCTGAAATGTGTTTTCTGCCAGAACTGGGACATCTCTCAGCTCAGTGCCGGACGCGAAGTGGACGCCACCGAATTGGCGGACATCATGCTCGCACTTCAATCGCAAGGCTGCCATAACCTCAATCTCGTGACGCCGGAGCACGTTGTGCCGCAGATCGTCGAGGGTCTTGTCATCGCCATCGATCGCGGATTGCGCCTGCCGGTGGTCTACAACACCAGCGGATACGATGCGGTTTCGTCGCTGCGACTGACGGAGGGCCTGGTGGATGTCTACATGCCGGACTTCAAGTTCTGGTCACGTGATACATCCAAACGACTGGTCAAGGCGAAGGACTATTCCGATCGCGCGCGCGAAGCGATTGCGGAAATGCACCGGCAGGTGGGCGTGCTGAGGTTTGATGGTGACGGAATGGCGGCGCGGGGCGTGCTGGTTCGGCACCTGGTGATGCCGGGACAGCTTGATGAGTCACGAGCGATCTTTGGGTGGCTGGCCGATACGCTCTCGCCGGATACCTATGTGAACATCATGGGGCAATACCATCCGGCCTACCGGGTCGGTCGAGCTTCGGCGGCGGCGGGCTCAGAAGTTGTGTCCTACTCCGAGATCGACCGCCGCCCCTTCGAGTCGGAGATCGAGGCGGCCTATGAGGCTGCTCGTTCGGCGGGCCTCTGGCGGTTCGACGAGCGTCGGCCGTTCGTTCGATAACGCGTGTCGCTCAGGGTGTCTTCGCCTCGGGACTTGCGGTCTGGTTCAGCCCAGACGATTGAGAAGGTCTTTCACGAACGCGTTGATCAACGGTTCAGGGATACCCTCAAGCGCCGGGAGGTCGTGTTTGGAAACCCTTGTCTTGACGTGGTTTCGTGCTTGTTTGCCGCCGGCTCTGATTCGGCTGACCGCCGCTTCCGCATCATCCAGGCGAGATTCGTGCATGGCTCGAATGAACGACTCGATCTCGACATCGGGGTCGGCGGGTTCTTCGGCGGTGGATGGCGGTTCTTCTTTGGGGGTACCGCCGTGGGCGATCGAGGCCACGTACGCGGCGGACTCTCGCCGGAGCTCCTTCTCTCTCTGCTCGTCTTCCTGGTCGATCGGCGCGATGCGGATCTCTTCTTCACCCGGCGGAAGCGGGATGTAGACGGAACTCTTGCAGTAGGGGCATCGGCCGCGTTTGCCGCCCGCGTCATCCGGTGCTTTGACCAGTTGCTGACACCGCGGGCAGTGAAGTTCGATGCTCATGGCTGCACTCCCATCGCATCATGTGGGGGCCTGTAGCGCGATGGCGAACGGTCAGGCATCGCGTTTCTCCTGACGTCGTGCTTTGAACACCAATCGTATCGGAATCTCGTCGAACGGCAAGCGTTCACGGAATCGGTTCCGCAGGAACCGTTCGTAGTTTTCGGTGACCAGGTCAGGACCGTTGACGAAAAGTATAATGGTGGGCGGTTGAACGGAGACTTGCGCCGTGTAGAAGAACTTCGGCGCCTTGCGACCTCGCTTTGCTTTGGGTGCGTTGGCGGCGAGTGCCTCTTGAAGGGCGGCGTTCAACACACCGGTGGTGACACGTGTTTGCGACTGTTTGAACAATTCGCTGGCCAGGTCGATCGTTCCGTACACGTTGCGATGATCGATGGCCGACGTAAACGCCACCGGGGCGTAGTCGATCTCGGGCATGATCTTGGTCAGATAGTCTCCGTAGTCGTCCGCCGAGGCACGACCTTTTACCATATCCCACTTGTTGAGAACGAGAATGCACGGTTTGTATTCCATCGCGATCAGGCTGGCGAGTCGCTTGTCGACGTGGCCGACCGGTTCCGTCGCGTCGATCAAGAAAAGCACGACGTCGGCACGGCGGATGGATTTGGTCGCTCTGGTGGAGGCGTAGAACTCGACGTCGTCGGCGAGCTTGCTCTTCTTCCGAACGCCGGCGGTGTCGATGGCGACGATCGTGCGGCCATCCTTCTCGAAGCGTACGTCGACGCTGTCACGCGTCGTGCCGGGAATCTCGCTGACGATCACGCGCTCCTCGCCCGCGAGCGCGTTGATGAACGTGCTCTTGCCGACGTTACGCTTCCCGACGAGTGCGATCTTGATGGCCGGATCGGCGGGTACGTCGTCACTCACATCGCGCACCGAATCGAGAATCAGCTCCTGCAAACGAGATCGGCCCAGCCCGTGGATGGCGCTAACGCACAAGGCTTCGCCGAAGCCCAAACGGACGAACTCGCCGATTCCCTCGTCAAGATGCGGTTCGTCGACTTTGTTCGCGATCAACCGCACTCGCTCGGCGTGTTGATGGCGTCGAAGGAGGTCGGCCGTTTCTCGGTCCAACGGTGACAGCCCCTCGCGCGCGTCGACGACGAAGAGAATCAGATGAGCCCGGTCCATGGCGAAATGAATCTGGCGCTCGACGTGTTCACTCAGATCATCGCGGTCGACGATGCCGACCCCACCGGTATCGACCAGCTCGAAGTAGACGTCGTCCAGCTCGCAGATGGTGCTGATGCGATCACGCGTCACGCCGGGCGTGGGGTCGACAATGCTGGTCCGCTGGCGCGACAGCGAGTTGAACAGGCTGCTCTTGCCCACGTTGGGACGTCCGACGATGGCGACAATGGGTAATGCCATGGCGGAAGAATAGCCGCGATCGATCCTCTTCGCGACCGTTGTGCGGAAAGGGCTCTCGCCGACTCGCGCGGGCGGATTCGATGGGCAGGAAGGCCGCCTGGAGTCCGTCGCGCTAGGGCGGTGACCCGTCGAGCCCAAGGACAAAGCGCACCGCCCCAAGACGGAGGGCGTCGTTATTCAGCGGGAGTTCGTGGTCCGTCTTCGGGACGAGTTCCAGCCGGGTGTCGAATCCGGCTCGGCTCATCGCCTGGTGGATCTCTTCGCCCGCCGGCCGCAGGCGGTCGAACTCATGCACAATCACGTAGGAACGCGTTTTTTGCTCGGAGGCAGCCTGTTTCCATTCATCGACCGTGCGAGACAGGTGGGCTGGCGCCTGGACGACCGTGCCGCAAAAACGCTTGGGTGTATCGACAAGAAGGGCAAGTGCAACCACTCCGCCCTGCGAGTACCCCGCCAGGATCACACGGGTTTCGTCGATGCCGATTCGTTGCTTGGCCAGCGCAATCGATTCGTCGAGGCGGTTCCTGTACGGCGTGAGGTCCGCCCGGCCCTGTCGTTTGGACTCCGACACCCACCCAAAAGAATGGACGTCGCTCCGTCCGCCCGTGCGCTTGAGCCCACGAGGCGCCGCCACGACCAGGCCGAGGGCATCGGCGATGGCCGTCCAGGATTGAATGTGGCGATGAGGATTCTCGCCGAGCCCGTGGAACGTAACGATGAGCGGGGGCGGTGTCTGTGGGTCCAAGCTCTTTGGAACGTAGACCACGGTCGATTCGTCAGCGATTCTCTTCGCAAGGTCGAGAAGTCGATCGAACAGTGCGTGACGGCGCAAGCTCACAAATGCTGGATCGGTCGAAAGGCGTTCCGTATCTGCCCAGCCGAATTCAACGGCGAGGCGCAGTTCCTCGAGCGCTTCGTCGGTACGGTCGAGATTCGCCAGCGCCATCGCGCGCTGGAAACGAGACGTGGGATCGTGAGGGAGCAAGCGCTCCACCTCGGCATAGAAGCGTTCCGCCTTCTTCCAGTTCTCGTCTTCGAAAGCTTGCTCCGCCTTCGGATGGCTATTCCAGAAATCGCGCTGCCATTCACTCTCGCGCGGGGCGCCGGCGTCTGCGAAGACACCCAGGTAAGTCGCCAACGATCCTGCGGCTGCGAATACGACGAACCCGATGGCCGCTGCGAGAAAAGTGTGACGGGCGCGCGGATTCATGGTGTTGGCTTACTCGAGTGCATCTGCGAGATACTCCACCAGATGTCTCGGCGTGACCTCCGTGTGATGGCTGATATGCTGACGGCAACTGATGCCCGACACGGCGACCCTCGCCTCTCCGCGGCTTCGCACGGCCGGGAAGAGTCGTTGCTCGCCGATGGCACGAGCGATGTCATAGTGTTCGACCTCATGCCCGAACGTGCCGGCCATCCCGCAACAGCCGCTGTTGATCTCGCTACCCCGGTCGCCCCAAACGTGGCGAATCAAGGAAACGGCATCGGCTGAGCCGATGATTGCCTTCTGGTGGCAGTGCGCGTGATAGCGAAGCTCGAAGCCGCCTTGACGAAAGGTCATCGCGGTTTCGTTTTCCTCCAGCCGGCGCGCGAGAAAGGTCTCGATCATCATCGTTCTTGCCGCCACCAGACGCGCGGCACCGGTACCCAGTAACTGCGGGTATTCATCCATCAAGGCTGAGACGCAACTCGGTTCGGTTCCCACGATGGGCGTACCCATGCCCGCGAATCTCGCCAGGCGGTGTACGTTGGTACGTGCCAATTGCGTGGCTTCGCCGAGAAGTCCCTGGCTGATGGCGGGGCGCCCACAACACATCGTCTTGGGGCAATGCACGGTCAGGCCTGCCCTTTCGAGCAGCGTGACGGCGGCGACACCGACCTGAGGCGCGAAGTAGTTGGTCCACGTGTCGACAAAATAGACGACGTCGCCATTCGAGGTACGATCCGTTTGCCGTCGTTGATGACGATCGAACCAGCGGCGAAAGGTCATGGTGGCCAGTCGCGGCGGCGCGATACGTCGGTCCCATCCATAAAGATGTTCAAACAGCGCTCGCGCCGGTTTGGACCGGCCGATCAGATTGACCAAGCGGGGGACCCGGCTGGCGACGCCCAGTCGATGAGGCAGCTCAGCCGCGAATCGCGCACGCTTGCCGACGCCTCGTTGGATGTTGCGATGGGAAAGGTATTCCGTCTTGAGCCGGGCCATATCGACCCCGGTCGGACACTCGGACCTGCACGCCTTGCAGGCGATACAGAGGTCCATGACCGCGTCGATGGCGGGATCGCCCAGTCCGGTCAGCAGGCTGCGATCGGAGAGGGCGACGCGAAGCGCGTTGGCCCGCGCGCGGGTGGTGTCGCGCTCATCGCCGGTGGCAGCAAAGGAGGGGCACATGGCGCCGACCAATCGTTGTCGACATTGACCTACCCCGCTGCACATTCCCGCCAGTTCGGCCATGCCGCCATGCGCCGTGAAGTCCAAGTGTGTCTTGACCGCTTGCGATCGATGCGCCGGCCCGAAGCGCAGATGTTCGGTCATCGGGAGCGGATCGACGATCTTACGAGGGTTGAGACTGTTGTCAGGGTCGAAGAGTTGTTTCACCTCGCGAAACGCAGCCAGGATCTTTGGTCCGTACATCTTCTCCAGCCAGCATGACCGAACAAGACCGTCGCCGTGCTCCCCCGTCATCGTGCCGCCGAACTGCAGAGCGAGATCACTGACAGCGTCGGCAATGCGCCGCATACGCTCAATATCATCCGCACGCTTGAGATTGATCACGGGGCGCACGTGAATGCAACCGACGCTCGCGTGGGCGTAGTAGCTGGCACAGACTCCTTCGCGATCCAGCAGCGAAGAGAACCGCTCGATGTACTCGTGCAACTTTTCGGGGTCGACGGCGGAGTCCTCCACGAACGCGATCGGCTGTACGTCGCCGGGCCTGGACATCAACAGTCCGAGTCCGGCTCTGCGAAGATCCCACACCTCCGCCTGGAGTGATCGCTCGACGACGGAGAGGGTTGCGTAGGCGTTTACCGTGGCTGATGCGTCGCTGCGAAGTGCGTCCATCCGGGTGACGAGTCGCTCTTCGTCATCATCCTGGAACTCGACGATGAGCAGTGCCCCCGGATCACCGCGCAGGAAGCCGCATCGACGGCGCATCCCGGGGTGGTCGCGACCGGCTTCGAGAATCATGCGATCGACCAGTTCGACGGCGGAGGGTTGGTGTCGCAGAATAGCCGACGTCGTTTCCAGGGCGTCGAGCATTTGCTCGTAGTGCAGCACGAGGAGTCCGCTGTGTTTCGGGATGGGGACTAGCCTGAGTGACGCGCGAACGACAATCCCCAACGTGCCCTCGCTGCCGCACAGGACTTTGACCACGTCAACCTGCGCGCCCGGCGGACCGAGTCGATCGAGCCCGTAGCCTCCATTGCTACGCAAGATCTTTGGAAACCGTCGTGCAATCTCCTCGTAGCTGCCGTCCCGAATCCGTCGGAGACCGGCCTCGATCTTCTTCGCACGGTCGCAATGGACTTCGGATTCGTCGGCGCCAAAGGTGACGATCTCGCCGTCACTCATTACAGCGGTCACCGAGGCGACGTGGTCGACCGTTCGGCCGTGGATGATCGATCTCGCGCCGCACGCGTTGTTCGCGATCATGCCGCCGATGGTCGCACGGCTTCCCGTGGCGACATCCGGTGCAAAATGCAGGCCGTGTGGGGCGAGCTGGGCATTGAGCTCATCGAGAACAACACCCGCCTCCACTTCGACGCGCCGCGACTCGGTGTCGAGCCGAATGATCCGGTTCATGTGGCGAGACAGATCGACCTGCACACCCCATCCGACGGCGCCTCCGGTCAGGCCGGTTCCTGCGCCGCGCGCTACGACAGGTGTGTCATGGTCGTGACAGTGTTGAACGACGGTGCTGACATCATCCTCGTCGCGCGGCAGAACGACGCCCGCCGGCGTAATTTCGTACATGCTGGCATCGGTGGCGTACAGCGTGCGCGAAAGGGCGTCAAAGCGTACGTCTCCTCGGACCGCGCCCTGGAGTTTCTCGGCCAACGCCGAGTCGATGCCGCAGCGCTTCTCGGCGTGAATCGGTACGGCGCCCACGATCATGTCACTCCGGAAGCGAAAGCGTTGCCCGCGCCAACGCCAGTTCGCGGTAGGTGTCGGCGGTGTGCTGCGCCATGCTGCTCATGGAGTGATGCGTCCGGATGTACTCCATGCTCGAGGCGGCCATCTTTCTTGCTCGCGAGGGATCTTCGAGCAGCAACTCGATCGAGCGAGCGAGGGCTTCGCCACTTTCGCCATCGCACACCAATGCGGTTTCGTTATGGCGAAGATGGTCGCAGACGTCGCTGGCAATCGAAACCACCGCCATTCCCGCGCCCATCGCCTGCAGGACATCGGCGCTGACCGCCGCTACCGAGGCGGGGCGAACGAACATATCTGCGCCACGCATTGCCTGGCCCACGTCGCCAATGGGATTGACGAGTGTGATCCACCGCGACAGCCCGCGCTCTCGGATCGTCTTTCGGAAGAGTGCCTCCTTGTTGCCCTCGCCGAGCAAGAACACCATGACCGCTCGGTCACGCTTCCGAAGCACTTCTACGGCAGTGATCAGTCGGTCGATCCCGCTGTCGCGATGAAACGCCGACGTACACATGATCGTCGCGATCCGCTCGGGGTCCGCGAAGCAGGAAGCCTGCTTGGCGGCCTGAACGCCCGGTCGGATCAGCTTCACCCGATCCACTGAGATGGCCAACTGCTCGGTCAAGACGGATGCCAGCGGCCGGCTGAGCGCGAGAAAACGTTCGATGTGCGGTCCGGTCCGCTCAGCCAGGGCGTCGCAGTCTGCGAGCGACGTGATTTGGTAGACGAGGTCGGCGTCAAAGGACTCGGCGATCACGTCGGCTACAGCGTACGATGAGCCGGTAAAGGCGTGAACGATCGTCGGCGGCTGTCCCGACAGCGCGTCGAGGAGCTGTTCGGTTCTTCGTTTCGCCACCGGCCATACGACCTTCTGATGAACCAGCGTTTGCACCGGCCCCAGGGAAAGCGCCTCGATCCGGGTGTCATCACTCACCAGCCGGGTGTGGATCGCCTGATCGACAAGTCCAACGACGAGGTGGCGAAGGACCGGGCGAAATCGATCCAGCGCTTCACCGTCGATGCACATCGCGGTGCTGATCGGTCGTTGACTGGAGCTGTCGTCTGCGGTGGTCACGTCGGTCATGACAACCCCTGTTTGCGAGCATGTCAACGGGCTGGATCGCGGAATGTCGAACGCAATCAGCCCGTCACCGCAGGGGATGGGGCGGCAGATCGACAACCCCTGTTCCCCCATCTACAATCGACCGCCGGGTATGGGAGAATCGCCGTGAAGATCTTGCGTGGACTCGAAGCCGTGGACCCGCCGTTGGCGAAGTCGGTGTTGACCATCGGCAATTTCGACGGCGTTCATCGCGGACACCAGCAGCTCCTTGCGCAGGCGGGCCTTTTCGCCGCCAACACCGGTGGACCGGTGGTCGTGCTCACGTTCGAACCCCATCCGCTGACCATCGTGGACCCCAAACGAACGCCTCCATGCCTTGCGACCGTGGAAGAGAAGTTGCGTTTCCTGGACGACGCAGGCGCAGACGTCACCGTCCTGGCCCGAAGCGATCCGAGCCTGCTGGAAATCGAGGCTGAGCGCTTCGTTGAAGACATCATCATCCAGCGGTTTCAACCCTCGCACATGGTCGAAGGCCCGTCCTTTCGGTTCGGTCGCGGGCGCAAGGGAACGGCTGAACTCCTGACTCGCATGGCCGCCGGAATTGGATGTGAGGTCCACATACTCGATGCCGTTAACGTGCAGATCGACCAGGGCGAGACGTTGATGGTTTCCAGTTCACTGATTCGCCGGCTCATCGACGACGGCAAGGTGCGTCGAGCAGGGCTCTGTCTGGGGCGATCGTACGCGCTCGAAGGAATAGTCGTTGAGGGGGATCGCCGTGGGCAAACCATCGGGTTTCCGACCGCGAATCTTCACGTCACCGACAAGCTCATTCCGGGCGACAGCGTCTACCTCGGGCGGGCGATTCTGGGTGCGCGGAGGTATGCCGCCGCCATCAGCATCGGCCAGAACCCCACGTTCGGCGGATCCCAGCGGCGGATCGAGGCGCACTTGCTCGACTTCGAGGGCGATCTCTACGGCCAGTCGCTTCGCCTCGAGTTCGTGCGGCGGCTGCGACGTCAACAGACGTTTGAATCTACGGATGCTTTGGTCGAGCAGCTTCACCGTGATGTTGGCGTTGTACGTGACGAGTGGAACGAAGCCTGACCGGCGACCACCAAGAGTGAGGGACCGAAGTCATGAGCGTACCGGATGCAAAGGCGTATCGCGATGCGGCGGCGGCCATGGCGAAATGGCGGCGCCCGCTATTGATCTCGCACGCCAAACCGGACGGCGACGCGCTCGGGTCGCTCGTGGCCATGCAATCGCTGCTCCGTTCGGGCGGCGCGGCGCCGGTGGCACTGCTGTTCGATGCCATTCCCGATCGATACGCCTTGTTTCAACAATACCCCGCCATGCCGATCTGGGAGTCGGACGTTCATGCGTCCGATCTCGCCGCGTGCGACGGCGTCATCGCCCTTGACACCTGCACCTACTCCCAGCTCGATCCGATCGCCGAGTGGCTTCGGGCCACCGACCTTCCCAAGTTCGCCATCGATCATCACATCACGCGCGACGATCTGGCGGATCACTACCTCATTGACGAAACAGCCGCGGCCACCTGCCTGATTCTGCACGACTGGGCACGGGTGATGGGCTGGCCGATCGACGGCGACGCTGCCGCAGCCATGTTTATAGGCATTGCCATGGACACGGGGTGGTTCGTACACAGTAACACCGACCAGCGTGTGTTGTCGGCTTCCGCCGATCTGATCGACCGGGGCGCACTTCCGCACGAACTGCACCAGCAGTTGTACCAGCGCGAGACGCCCGCCCGCGTGCGGCTCCTCGGTGCGGCGTTGCAGGCGATGGAGCTGCTTGCCGACCATCGGCTCGCTGTGATGGTCTTGTCTTTGGACGCTATCACCCAAGCGGGTGCAACGCCTGCGGATACGGAAGACATCGTCAACGAACCGTTGCGTATCGGTTCGGTCGTTGCGTCGGTACTGCTTGTCGAGAGTGAGCGTGGACTGATCCGCGCGAGCTTCCGCAGTAAGCCTCCCACAACGGGGGACGGTGATGGCGCGGACCTCGATGTCGCCGAAGTGGCCCGCGCGTTCGGCGGCGGCGGTCACAAGCGCGCCGCCGGTGCGAGAATCGCTGGAACGCTGGATGAGGTGCGGGCGAGTGTTGTCGAGACTCTAGTGAATGTGTTGTCCGTGTGAGTCTGATCTGCCATCGCGTTGAGGCCTGTCATGTTGCGAATGAGACGATGCGTGTTCGCCTGGGTCATCCTCAGCATGGCCGGTTGCGCATCCACGCAAACTCCATCGACCGTCGACACGCAGCAGCCCGCGTTATCCCGGCCGGATAGCGGACAGTACTTCGTCTTCTTCTATCGCCCCGGGCCCGCGTGGGTCGAGGGCAAGAGCGTCAAGCAGCAACCCATCGCGCTTCACGCGCTCTACATGGACAAGCTGAAGCGCCGGGGAATCCTCAAAGTTGGCGGTCCCCTCAAAGACGACGCCGGCGCATTCGGCATCCTCGAATGCGAAGACCTGGATACCGCCGAGCGGCTGATTCAAGAGGACCCCGCCATTCGCAATCGGATTATGGTGGGCGAGGTCCATCCCTGGTTCCCGGCGGTGGCTGGATGCGTCGAGAAGCGAGGCTGGTGACGGTCGGAATCCGGACCCTGTTGAATCACGAACCGGGCATTCGATCCTTCGCCGCCGTCGCTTCTTGAATCGCCCGTTCCGCCATTCGATGATACGGGTCGATGGTGAGAACGACTTGGAACTGCTCAACGGCCTCGTCGAATCGGCCGAGTTCCGTCAGCGCGCGTCCGAAGTTCATCAGCGTGGGAATGTCATCGGACCGATGGGTCAGCGATGTCTGGAACGCCTCGGCCGCAGCCTCGAACCGACCCACTCGCGCCAGCGCCGTACCGAGGTTGTAGTGGATGGCCGCGTCATCCGGTTCGATTCGTCGTGCCGTTTCAAACGCCGCAATGGCCTCGTCGTACCGCTCGAGGGTGGCCAGCGCGGCACCGAGATTGCGGTGGAGCGTTGCGTTATCGGGATGAACCTCGATACCCGCCGCAAAGACCTCGGCGGCTTCAGGCATTCTTCGCTGACTGAAATAGATGCCACCAAGTTTCTGAAGGGCGGAAAGGTGAAAGGGATCACACCGCAACGTCTCGCGATACTCGGCGATCGCATCGTTCGAGAGCCCCTGCCGCCATAGCACCCCGGCAAGGTTGTAATGCCCCGTCGCATAATCCGGCCACTGTTCAAGGAGCGTCCGGAATTCGCCGGCCGCCTCCACCTCACGATCATGAAGACTCAGCGCGTTGGCGAGGTTCAGTCGAGCCGCCATCAGATCCGGTTGAAGACGTGACGCCTCTCGGAACTCGGTGACGGCCTCATCGTGCTTGTCCAACGCACTTAATGCGTTGCCGAGGCCGAGGTGGGCGGCGGCGTGACGCGGCTTCAGCGCGATCACCTTCCGAAACGCCGTCTCCGCTCCGGTCCAATCCTCGAGGACGGTCAGCGCCGTTCCGAGATTGAACGCCGCACTTCCATTGTTGCCATCGAGCTGGGTCGCACTGCGGAACAATTCGACGGACTTTTCGATCCGACCGATCGCGAACAACGCCGTACCCAGGCTGTCGTGCGCTCGAGCATTGCCCGGTCGCTTTGTGAGCACATCCTCCCACATTCCGAGTTCACTGTGGTAGACATTGTTGCGGCGCACCACGCCGAGCCCCAGTGTTCCCGCCACGGTCAGAAGGAGTGCCAGGAAGCAGCCTCGCCGCGCGACACCCGAGAAACAGAGACGACAGGCGATCTGTCGAGCGAGAGAGACTCCTCCGATGACGATGAGCGACAGAACGGCGGCAAGCGGCAGGTACATTCGATGCTCGAACGCGGGATCGCTGATGGGAACGACGCTGGACGTTGGGGCCAAGAGCAGGAAGAACGAGACTCCGACGGCCGCCACTTCCGGCCGGCGTCGAATCGCCAGGATCAGGGCGACCAACGCAGCAGTAACAATCGCACCGGCGGCGACTACAGACGCCGCGTCCCCGGCGATCGGCCAGCCGTAATCCAGGCAAAGCGGGAAGGGCCAAAAGGACAGCCGCAGGTAATAGACGATGACGCCCAACTGCGTCAGCGCATACGCAACGGGAGAAATGCCCTTGAAACCGAATCCGACGTTGGCTCCCTCGTTGGAGGGATCGAGCACGCCCGACGCGACGCCACTCATCCACAAGACTCCCCATGTCAGCGCGAGACCCACGTACAGACCCCGGCGTTGGCGCAGTGCGCACTTCAGCGAGCGCGCGAACAGAGCATGATCGAACAGCAAGACGAGAAACGGTGCCGTGACCATGACGCCTTTGCAGCCCATCCCCATGGCGCAGAACACCACCGCGGGAAGGCTCCACCATCCGCTGCGGCGCGGTGATTCGGCGCCGCGCACGGTGCAGTACAGCGTAAGAAGACAGAACAAACCCATCAGCGACTCGCTACGCTGTACGATGTACGTAACGCTCTGTGTCTGAAGAGGATGGACGAGCCAGATCACCGCCACCGTAAACGCCAGCCACGAACTCGAGTCGGCGAAACGCGGTCGAAGTCCTTCACAGAGAAGGACCCGACGAACCAAGCCCAGCAGCACAAGCGATGCCAACACATGGACGACCATGTTGAACGCGTGGTAGCTCCAGGGTTCCAGCTCTGAAACGGCGAAGTTGAGCGCGAGCGTGGCGTCGAGAACGGGACGCCTTCCGGATAGCAGGTGATCCGGCGGCGACAGCTGTCGAATCCGCGCGTTGTGAAGAATGTGGCTGTTGTCGTCCAGAAGGAACACGCCGTCGAGGCTGTTCCAGTACACGGCGAAACCAATGACGACAAGAAGAAGCGGAAGCCAACGGGAAGCACGCGGCGTGACGCCATCCGTATCTGCAACGCCCGCGCCCAGGTCCGCCGCCGGATCGACAGACGACCCGTCGGCATCGTCTTCGGGCAGCGTTGGTTCGCTGGTGGTGTTCATTTGTCGTGCCGAAGCGCCGTTGACTCAACAACCGAAAGGAAGGGTTATAAGTTCCGGCTGGGATTGCAGCAAGCCGGGATAAGGCCGCCGTGCGGACCGCATGAGAGACTTCCAGGCAATTCGTCGAGCATCACCGGTCGACAATACCGACGCGTAGCGCCCGTCTCTTCCTAGGATTCGAAAGCTGGCGTCAGCCCTTCCCCCCACCCCTGAGCGCGAACAGCTTCAGTGATGCGCTCCGCCATCTCGACCGCAGCCACGCCGTCTTCCGCGCTGACGGCGGCGGCGCTGTCGCTTTGAATGGAGTCGCGAAAGGCCTCGATCTCCGCGGTCAGCGGTTCGCGATCATCCACCTCGAGCGGTTCGATCTTCACCATCGACCCGAAGTCCAGACCGGCCATCTGCGACAGGTCTTCGAAGTCGCGCTCTTTGGCCATGCGGATCAGGTCGAGATTATCAGCCAGCTGGATGGCTACGCCCGACTTCTTCTGGTAGTCCATCGAGAGATAGCCCGTCGGCGCGAACACCCGGATCTTCCGCTCGGTCTTCAGCGCCAGTCGCGATGCCGTCAGGTTTGCCACGGTTCCGCCCTTGAAATGAATGCGTGCATTGGCGACGTCTTCGCAATGGCTCAGCACGTTCACGCCGGCGGCGTCGATGGTGTACTCGCGTTGCCGAACGAGGTGCAGCACGATGTCGATATCGTGGATCATCATGTCGAACACGACGCCGATGTCGGCGCTTCGGAAGGTAAACGGGCTGATGCGGTGCGTTTCGATGAATCTCGGTGTGACGTCCATGCGCAGCATGGCCTGAACGACGGGGTTGAACCGCTCGGAATGACCCACTTGCAGCAAGCGCTTGTGCTTGAGCGAGGCGTCGAGGAGTTGTCGGGCCGTGGCGGCGTCAGGAGCGAGCGGTTTTTCGACCAGCACATGGACGCCGCGCTCCATCAACGGGATGGCCACCTCCGCGTGATACACGGTGGGGACGGCGACGGTGGCGGCGTCGATGTCCGTGGTCAAGTCGGCGATGTTCGCAAACGCGGTGCCCCCGTGTTTGTCGGTGATGGTGCGTGCCCGGTCGAGATCCTTGTCGACGACAGCCACCAGTTCATAGCCGTCCAGCTCACTGTAGATGCGGGCGTGATGACGCCCCATGTGTCCGACGCCGACGACGGCGGCACGTAACGGTCGGGTCATGGCGATGGGCCTCTGTTACTTGTTGTTGGAAACGAATGTCGCGGTGACGGTCTTGTCCGCATCAAGAAGGATCGTCAATGGGTTGGTGGCGCTCGTCAGGCTTCCGTTCCAACCGCCGAACGTCCAGCCCTGTTCGGGATTGGCCGTGAGTGTCATGGTGTCGACATTCGCCGCTGCGTCGCGACCCGCGACACGCTCTACCGATCCTTGCCCGACGATGTTCACGGTCAACGCGCGGGGTCTCTGGAGTCGCCAGGATGCGCGGTGGACCGGATCCGCCCGCAGTGACTCGAGATAGCGCCCGTGACGACCGTGCGCGAACGACCGCATGAGAAACTCGCAGAGATACTCCGCGTGCGGGTTCAATGGCTTGGTGTCGAGGATGGCCTGCACACGCTCGCGAATCCCGGTTCCGCTCAAGCGAGCGCGCCGCGAGAAGAGCTTCATGTAGACCTCTTTGAGCGAGCCGATATCTTCGTGGCTATAGCCACTTCGTTGCAGACCGACGCCGTTGACCATGCGGACCTCCGTGCGGCTGCCGCGGGCCGCGACGACCACCATAAACGGCGGTACGTCCGACGACACGCGTGTCATCCCACCGATGAATGAATGCTTGCCGACGGTGACGAAGTGGTGGACCGCACAGTGTCCACCCATGTTGACGTTGTCCTCGACGTGAACATGCCCTGCGAACTGCGCGTAGTTCGCGATCACGCAGTTGTCGCCGAGGTGGCAGTCGTGGGCGATGTGCACACCCACCAGAAGTAAGTTGCCACTTCCGATTCGTGTCACGCCGCCGCCATTGGCCGTGCCGGGATGCGCGGTGACCATCTCCCGGAAGACATTGCGATCGCCGATCTCCAACGTCGTCTTCTCGCCGCCGAACTTGATGTCCTGAGGTGGCATTCCCAGCACCGCCTGCGGAAACACCTCGCAGCGCCGTCCCAGCGTCGTGTTTCCCTCGACCGCGGCGTGATGATGGAGCTTGCAGCCGTCGCCCAACGTCACATTCGGACCGACAAAGCACATGGGACCGATTTCCACATCGCTGCCGATTCGGGCTTGGGGGCTGACCACACTGGTGGGGTGAATGCTCAAAATAACTACCTTGATCGACCCGTGATCTTAGCGAGACTCCGCATCGGTAAGAATGAACTTGATCTCCGCCTCCGCCACCAGTTCCGACCCGACGCGCGCCCAGCCCTTCACGTGCCCACTGCTGGAACGCACGCGAATGGTCTGGGCCTCCAATTCCAGTTGATCGCCCGGACGAACCGCGCGACGGAACTTGGCTTTGTCGATACTCAACAGAACGGCCACTTTGCCCTTGTGCTCCAGTTCCTGACTGAGTAGCACACCACCGATCTGTGCCAGCGCTTCGATCACCAGAACGCCCGGCATGATCGGATCGCCGGGGTAGTGACCCTGGAAAAACGGCTCGTTAACGGTCACATTCTTGATACCCACGACGCGCCGCGTACCTTCGATCTCGACGATTCTGTCGATCATCAGAAACGGGTATCGATGAGGAAGGATACGCTGAACGCGGTGAATGTCGAGCACCGGGCTTTGTGTGCGCTGCGATTCTCGCCGCCGCGCGTCCAACCGTCCGCGCAGCTCCCGCGCAAGCTCGTGATTGAGAGAGTGCCCGCTCTTTCTCGCAATGACACGCCCAACAAGCCGCTGACCCGTCAGCGTCAGGTCGCCGATGAGGTCGAGGATTTTGTGGCGAACACATTCATCCGGAAAGCGAAACGGGTTGTCAATCGGTCCTTCGGGACCGATAACCAGAATCTCCTGATAGCTCAGGTGTTGACCCCACCCGGCCGCCTGGAGCTGCTGGACCTCCTTCTCCAACACGAAGGTTCGTGCGGGTGCGATGTTGGCCTCGAAACTCTCCGGCGTCACCGAGACACGATAGGACTGCCGATCGATCGGCGTATCCGGTCCGTAGTCGAGATCGTAGATGACATCCAGCGTGTCCGAGGTCGGATCGAGTGGCGGCAAGGCGACAAGTTCCGAATCGCCCTCGGCCACGCGCACCACCTCATCAATCACGAAGGACTCACGCGTTGCCTCTTGAGCCTCGATCCCGGACGCACGCATCGCCTGGACGAACGGAAGACAGCTCCCGTCCATCGCGGGGACCTCGCCACCCGTCACCTCGATTTGCAGATTGTCGAGCCCCAGACCCGTGCAAGCCGCCAGGCAGTGTTCGACCGTTTCGACCGCCACGGTGCCGTTGCGAAGGGACGTGCGTCGCGCGCGCTTCGAAACGTTTTCGACACGGGCTGCGATGCGCGCAGGAACGCTCTGATCGGTGCGCACGAACCAGATGCCGCTGTGAGGCTCGCCGGGGCGCACGCGCATCGTGGCCGGCTCACCCGTGAAGAGACCTCGCCCCTCGAAGGTGACCTCCTGTCCGATTGTCTGCTGATGGCTCACGGCGTTCCCAATAGGTGCTCGATTCGTCGCGCGGTTCCACAGGCGCCCCCTGAGGCCCGAAGGCATCCCGGATCGACAGCTCAGCACCGCACAAACTCAACCTAGATTATCTACGACCCAATCCCCGAATCAATATGATCCGGGATGTCTGCGGCGACTCAGTCCTCCGCCGCCAAGGCCATGCGGGCAAATGGAAACCCGCAAGACCATTGATTACTCACCCGGAACCGCTTCCCAGGTTTGTAAGGACGACTTTCTGGCATGTCGGATGTGAGCGAGCAGCATTCGACACGGCCCCGTTGTCCGGAGAAATCTACTACTTGTCGGACGATCGCCCCGGTGCGGTTGCCGCCTTGTGACTCGCGTTCAGCTTGGCCACGACCGCATCGGTGATGTCTACCTGCGGATGAAAATAGACCACCTTCTGCAGCATGATCTGCTGGCGCGCCTGTCCGGTCTTCGCCGGTGCCTCCTTGGGAAGCTGGTCGACCGCCAGCACCAGTTCAACGCGCATTTCTTCGGCGACTTCGCGAACGGCCGCCTGAATGTCGTCGAAGATGGCCCGCAAAGAAACGGCGAGCCCTTGCTCGATGAGCTGACCCTCGCTCTCCATGAACCACTGAAGTTCAGCCTCCTGCATCGCGAGTTGCTTGCGGCGTTCGTTGAATTCGCTCGTTCCCGGCTTGAGCTCCTCCTGTAGCGAGCGCCGAGTTCGGTCGACCTGCTCTTCCATCGCGATACGCTGCTCATTGAGCTGCGCCCGCTTCTGTTCAAACTGCGCCTCCAGCGCACTCGTCTTGAGATAACGCTCCGACACGAGACCGACGTTCACGACGGCTACGCGCGTGGTTCCAATCGAATTCGTCTGCCCGGCTAAGGTCAAGGCCGAAGCCATCAAACAGGTAACTAATGCCATCTTGATTGCCTCACTATCTGGGAAGAGTCGACAAAGACGCCTCGATTCCTGCCCGGCACACCGGCAACGTCCGCCCGGCCGTCAAACGTCCGGCGGCGCTAACCCGCAGAATCGAGCGTACACCGCTTCACAACATGCCCATTGTCGCCGCACCCGGCCTGGGGACAACCCCGCGGCAAAGCTCTTGAGAACGGATCCCGGTTGTGGGTTGCAGATTGACGGTCGCCTGTCAATCTGCAACCCGTAACCGTCCAACGGGGCGGGCGGCGCCCACGTTTAGGGAACGGGACAGGGTGACGCGTTGCATGGGTCCGGAGCTGTCGGGCTGAACCGGTACGGGTATCCCCGAAACGCGGAGATCGTCTCCGAATAGTCGGTGACGGTGATCTTCATATCCACGCAGGCGGCGTGGGGCGGTATTCCAACCAGATCGGTCCGCGACTTGCGCGGGGAAAACGGCTGGTTCTCGAACTTGTCCATATCCGCGATCGTGTCAATCGGGATGTTGACGACCCCGTCCGGTGCCGGCCACCAAGAGGACGCGAACGGACCGCAGATATCGCCGTGCCGGCTTGTCGTCAGTGGCAACCCCGCCGAGTAATTCGCCTCGTCGGCGAAGTCGCAGTCACAATCGATCGCCTGTACCTGATACTGGGCGCCGGGGATGACCGCCTCGCCGTAGACATCGATCAGGCCGATCGCGCTCCAGTCCCGACAGTCAGGCTGACACGTCAGATACGCGGCTTTGAACGTCGGAAGCGGCGTGCTTCCGCTTTCGCCACTCTGTTCCGTGACATCCCTCGGATCCGTGACCCACATCGTCTTGCCGTTCCAAATGTCGTAGTCTCCGGGCAGGTTACTGAGTGTCACCCGCAGGGCGGTCAGCCGCGACGCGTTGTTCGGCACGAGCGAGATGAAGCGGTTCTTGTCGACCAGAGCCGGCTCCGGACTCGGCGGATCGGCGGTCGGACAGCGCTCCGTCGTCAGGACGAAGGACATGTCCCACGACCCCTCGGCGCTCTCAATCGGCTCACCGTTGACGAACGGAAGGCCGAGTCCCGGAGCGGTTGGCGAAAAGATCTTTACCGCGTCGTCATTCCACTCCGGCCGCCGCGTCTTCCAGCCCCATAGCTCGGCGGGCGGCGCTCCAGTCAAGTACCAGGCGGCGATGCTGATCCAGTAGATGTTGCAGGAAGGCCCCTGATGGAACCAGTCCACTTCGGGAATGATGAAATCGTATCGGAAGCAGCCTTCACCAAAAACAGGGTCCATGTGGTCGGGGTGCCAATCGCACGCCACGGGCCGTTCGTTCAGCTCCGTCCGATCAACGACCCACCCCCAGATCATCGTGCCCGGATGACTGAACGGTAGGCCTACGCCGGCCGGCACGTCTGTCCAGATGCCGATGTGGAAACGATCCGGGGCCGGCTGAGGGGGATCGATGCCATCCCATCCCAGATACGAACCCCACCAGTGGATGTCGGTGATGGCACGTCCATCCATGCAGGCCCAATCGTCCGCCACGATCTGCGATCCGGCGTAGATCGACGGCTCATCCCAACCCCAGAGGCACTCGGGGTGCGCGGAATTAAGATTGAAGGTCGGCGGCTGGGCCCATTTCATGGCGTGGCAAACAGTCGTGCTGCAATCGCTGCCGCCTCCCTGTGGGTCGCCGCCGAGATCGGCACACTCGTTCGTCATGTACTCGGTCAAAATGCAAGTGGCGTCGGGCAGACAGCAGGCCTCTCGTGGTATGAGAGGCCTCACCGACAGGTCATCCCAGTAGACCGATGTGGACCCGTTGGCGAACAAATCCACCGCGGCGATCTCCAGCACGCCGCCGCCCCCGCCGAACACGCCCGCCGTCCAGGACTCCGCGATTCCCAGTTCGGTTCCGCCGTAATAGACGCGGTACAGGTTGGCGCTCAGGCTAATATCGACTTCCACCTTCACCCAGCGGTCGGTGATGAGCGGCAGACTCGTTGGGTTGACACCGTCGCGTATGAACGTACCCGTGTCCGAGTCGGCGCGGAGCTGAACCGACCAATTGTACGGCCCGCCATCATTGTAGGTGTTCAGCAGCACGAAGTAGGAACCCCGGTCCTGTGCGCCGCCCGACTGAAAGTCGCCGGGCACGTACATCCAGGCGGTGTGGGTCCAGTCGTCGGAGGTGTATCCGCAAAACTCATGCACGAGGTCCGAGGGCCCCGCAATGTCCACCGACTGAGGTGCGCCGTGGGCCTGGGCATTGCTCACGACTGCGTCGCCGACCGGGTTGTCGTCCCAGCCCTTCCATCCGCCCTGTCCGTGCATTCCGCTCCCGAGTGGGTAGGCGTCGAAGTCTTCGAACCAGCCCACGGTCGACTCCGGTACGAAGACGTACGCCGCGCCGGCGCTCGGAAAAGTGTGACCGTGGTCATGCGCCCCGACGATAGCGGTAGAACCGGTGATCGCGACGGTATGCCCGAAGTAGTCGGTGGCTGCGCCGTCGGAGGCCAGCAGCTTGACGTCTTCGAACCACCCTACCCCCCCCCGCGTGAACACATAGGCCGAGCCGGCGTTCAGCCCGTTCACATTGTCGTCCATGACGGCCCCGATCACAGCGTGATCGGCGCTGGAAATTGCGACTGAAGTGCCGAACCGATCGTCCGGCGCGCCGTCGGAGGCCAGCAGCTTTTGGGTCTGAAACCAACCGCCGCCGGGGAATATCGGGTTGAAGTCGAAGACGTACGCCGAACCGGCGTTTGGGCCGGCAGCGCTATCATCCCAGCGTGCCCCGATCACAGCGGTGCCGGGGAGAACGATGAGAGAGAACGGTGCCAAGATGTCGACGGATCCACCGAATCCGTCACCTGGTGCGCCGTCGGTGGCGAGCAGTTTCCCGTCCTGGATCCAGGTCGCGCCGAGGTAGAACCCGTACGCCGCGCCGGCGTTGATGCCCCTGTCGTCGTCTCCGTCCGCCCCGACCGCGACCCTGTAGCCCCCGAAGGCGGAGCCGGAAACCGCCACGGAGACCCCGAAACTGTCATCCGTGTATTGCCCGTTGGTGTCGGTGGCCAGCAGCTTCTGGGTCTGGAAGAGCGCCGATACCGAGGGGCCCCAACCGCCCGCCGGCTCTTGGTAGTAGTACACCGCGCCGGCGCCGTTGCCGTTGGGGTTGTCGTCCCGGGGAGCTCCAGCCAAGACGTGGTTGTCGGCGATGGCCACCGACTCCCCCAGGCCGTCACCCGCTGCCCTGTCGGAGGCCCAGAGCCTCCGGGTTTCGTAAATCGGCGACGGGACGGAGTCCCAACCGCCCGCCGGCTCCACGAACACGTACGCTGAGCCGATGTTGCCGCTCTGCAGCGGTGTCCCCACCACGATCGTATCGCCGGAAATCGCCACGGACCAGCCGAACTCGGAGGCAATATGGGCGTCGGACGCTTGCAGCTTTGCCTGCTCGACCCAACACGAGCCGTCGAAGCGGAAGACGTAGGCCGCGCCGGCCCAGCCCAGGACGTCGGTGTCCTCCCGTGCTCCGATGACTGCGACGTCACCGTCGATCGCCACTGCGTATCCGAGCCAGTCACCCGCCGCGCCGTCAGAAGCCAGGAGTTCGGCGATCTCGGTCGTGGGAGGTGCGGCTGCGGCGCCGACAACCATCACCATCAAAGTCGTCCATGCACGCAGCGCAACCGTAGCGTCTGCTTTAGCGACGAACGGCGTGAATCGCCCTGTTCTCGATAGCCGTTTTAACAGGCGATGAGGACACCTGAACCTGGGATTTATTCCATACATAGTCCTTCTCCTTGAAACGCTTACCTTCCGACTCGTTGCACGGCGCCTGCGTGCGGATGAGGAAGAACCACTGCTAAGAGGCCTACCGCAATCAGGCCCGTGAAGTGAAACTAACTGAGATCGAACGTGTGTTGTTTACGCATATGAGGCTTCTCCAGAAGTGACTGCGGTCTCATTGCGCAGCCCGCAAGAACGCGACCGGGCGCGTAACCCCCGCCGTCCCGCAGTCCGAATTGTATCAGCAGTGTGCAGCACCGGCGTGCCCGATGCAAGCGCAAAATCATCCTCAAGAAGACTCGAGCCGCCTCCGATCCGTAAGACATAGTAAATATTCAGTGCGGAATCTTAAGTAACAGCGAGACTTCAGGGGGGCGTGGGGCGGAACCGTGAACATCCTCGACGGAGACCGCCGGATGGGGAACGCTGGGTCGGAGGATCGTGCGGGTATGTTCTCCTGAACCGCACAAACAAATCGGGGCTTTCACCCAACGCCGAACAGCGCCCTATCACGACGCCGACACCCTCTGGCCGTTGCACACCGGCGACGGACGACCCTGCCCACGGGAGAGGTTCCCGGGCGAAGCGCCGAAGACCGGGACGATCAACGGACACAACGAAAGCGTATGCACGTCCGCGATTGCCGTCCCGACGCCCTCCACCGCCGGTTCGTGGCCGGTGGGACCGGGAGTTGCCAAGCCGGCCCCACCTACGTAAAATCGCGGTTTTGCTTAACATCGGGCTGGTAACCCTGCGGGGTTCGCCAGATCCCTGCCGTCGCGGCCGTGCCCACCCGCAGGGCGCGGCTGCTCAGAGGATCAGCAGGCGCGGGAAGACGGAAACAATGACCATGATCACGGCGACCGACACCCTCTCCGGAATGGCCGAGCAGATCGACGCCGGACGATACGACGAAGCTCGTGCGGCGCTCGACGCTTGTGTCGAGACCGATGAGAATCGTTGCGATCTCCAGTTCCTACGTGGCTACCTACTGGAGCGGACGCTCGAGCTCGAGGCCGCCCTGACGGTGTACAACAGCCTCCTGGAGAAGGACCCGGAACACCTCGACGCGATGTTCCGCGCGGCGCTGCTCTGTGATCGTTTCGGCGATGACGACCAAGCCCTCGAGTTGTATGAGCGATGTGTCGATCGTCAGCCCGCCCACGTCAATGCGCTCATGAACTTGGCCGTGCTTTACGAAGAAAGCGGCGATCTCTCCATGGCCGAGCGCTGCCTGCAGGACGTGTTGGCGGAAGATCCGAACCATTGGCGGGCGCAGCACTTCCTCAAGTCCGTCCAGAGCAGTCACACGATGGTCTACGACGAGCAGACCCAGGATGAACGGGAGCGACGCAGCGCACTGCTCGATATGCCGATATCCGATTTTGAACTCTCGGTTCGAAGTCGAAACTGCCTGCGACAAATGAACATTCGGTCGATCTCCGACCTGCTGAAGACCACCGAGGCGGAACTGCTCTCCTACAAGAACTTCGGCGAAACATCGCTCTGCGAGATCAAGGCCCTTTTGGCCCAGAAGAACCTCAGGCTGGGACAGGCGCTCCAGGTGTCCGAACCCGTTTCCTTCGGCGCTCCCGCGCTGCCGCCGCCGACCATGGGCGATTCCGTACACGCGAACCGTCCCGTCTCGGAACTCGAGTTGTCCGTCCGCTCGCGAAAAGCGCTGCAGCGGTTGGGGATCTCAACCATCGGTGACCTCGCCCAGCGCAGCGAGGCGGAACTCATGACGGTGAAAAACTTCGGCCAGACCTCCTTGATCGAAATCAAGAGAGAGATGGCCAAGTATGGATTGACGTTCAAGATGCCTGCCAGCTAGTCGCACTGTTTGGAGGAGACTCTCGTACCGTTGCAGGAGTTCTTCTCCGAATGGCCATCCGGCTGGTGAGACCTTCGGTGCGGCCGTCGGTCCCAAGTGGGACGGTCTCGGAGAGAGGGAATGTCGCTGACGCGTCGCCACGCCCTGTTAGCGGTGGCGGGGGTCGCCGGTTTGGCGATCCTGCCAGGCGGCGTCTCAGCCTGTCGCCGCGCTCCCGTTCCCGTTGAGGCATCACCAACGCCGACCACACCCATTCGCGACATACGCGTGCTCGTTCTTTCCAACGCCGATCGTCTTCGCGTTCGAACCTTGACTGCCATGACCGCAGTGGATGCTGAAGGGCGATCCACCGAGATCGCCACCCGGGGAGACTGGGTGACCGTCTCGGCCGGCAATTCACCGAGTATCAAGATCGGTCCGTCCGAAATCTCCGGCAAGAGCGTCTCTCTTCGCTCGACGGGCTCCGACGTACTGGAGGTTTCCGTTCGCAGTTCCGACGGCTGGGGCGAGCCCCGACATTACCCTGGGCGTTTCCGCCTCGAACTCGGCGACGACAACCGCATGCGAGCGATCAACGCGTTGGACGTCGAGCGATACGTCGCCTGCGTCGTCGCGTGGGAAGCGTGGCCGACGTTCCGCATGGCGGCGCTTCGCGCACAAGCCGTCGCCGCGCGTACCTTCGCGCTCTACCAGATGCAGCAGCGGAATCAGTCCAGCTACGATATGTCCGCAACCCAGGCCGCTCAGGTCTATCGAGGTGTTCGCGACGGCGACCCGGGCGAGCGAGCCGGCCTGGCCGTTGGGCAAACGCGCGGTGTCGTCTGCACCTGGGGCGAGGGCGATCGCGAGCAGATGTTTCCCACGTACTACAGTGCTGCCTGTGGCGGTTCGTCCCAATCCGCAAAGATCTTCGGGACACAGAGTGATGTCCCGCCATTGTCGGGTGGCGTTAAATGTGATTTCTGCAAGATCGCGCCGGGCGAGACGTATCGATGGGGGCCGGTGCGAATCAGCTTGGCCCAACTGCGCTCGAAGCTACGCTCTCGATTCCCGAGCCTCTCGTCGATCACGCGCATCGACGTAGCGGAGCGGACGCCGGCCGGTCGTCCGGTGATGTTGCAGATCACCGACGCAAGCGGTGCGTCCTACGACATCCAAGCGGAGCGACTCCGTCACGCGCTCGGCGCCAGCCGAATACGGAGCACGGACTTCCACATCGCGGTCGAGCGCGACGCCGTCGTCTTCAGGAACGGGAAAGGATTCGGCCACGGACTGGGCTTCTGCCAGTGGGGCGCTCAGGGCCAGGCGCTCAAGGGGAAAGAGGCCGCCGATATCCTCCGATTCTACTACCCCGGTTCGAATCTCGCGCGAGCCTACTGATCGCCTCATCAGGGCACGATCGGGATCGTCACTTCGAGCCACATGCAGTCATTGCGGGTAAGCACGCGCGCTTGATCGAGGGCTGCCGGTAGCACGACCGTATCGCCCGCGGCGAAGTCGACTTGCCCGACGGAACCCTCGCAGAGAATACTCCCGCGCCCCTCAAGCACGATCCAGATCACCATCTCCTCGTAGGGGATTTCCTTTTCGACGCCCTCGACCATGCGAACGCGCTGGATCACGAACGATTCACACTGAACGAGGCGCGTGACCGACGTCCAGACACTGGCTACGTGCTCTCGATCCTCCCCGGCGATCGGCGATGGATCGAACGAAATGCACTGCAACGCCTCTTCCACGTGAAGATCGCGTGTCTTTCCTGTGGAAGCATCGACCCGGTCCCAGTCGTAGACGCGATAGGTGATGTCCGACGGCGTTTGCACCTCCGCCACCGTCACGCCCGCGCCGAGCGCGTGGAGCGTTCCGCTCGGAAGGTAGTAGCAATGACCCTTACGAACCGAGATCCGATTCAGCGTCGATTCGACCGTCTGCTCCGCAACTGCACGGCGCAGCACGTCCGCATCCACGCCGGGTCGAACACCGCGATCGATGAATCCCGTCTCCTCCGCCTCGAGGATGTACCAGGCTTCGTTCTTGACGCGCACGCGACCGCCCAGCCGCCGGGCCATCGCCTCGTCCGGGTGAACCTGAACGCTCAACGTGTCCGTCGCATCCAGAAACTTGATGAGAAGCGGAAAGCGACCCTCAAAGAGCGGTGCCCGGCCGATCAGGTGGGTGCCCCACGCCTTGACCAGCGTTCCCAGCGCCTGCCCCTGCGCCGGACCGTTCGCGACGCTCGACTGGTCGTCTTCGAGGTCAGCCACCTCCCACGATTCGCCGATCTGCTCGCCCGCGGGCAAGGCCTTGCCGAGGCACGTCTCCAGCTTGCGCCCACCCCAGATTTTCGATTTGAAGATCGGCTCGAAGATCAGTGGATATACGTCCATGGCCGTGGTGCTCCATCCAGTTGTTGATTGTCACGTACCTTCTGTTGATCGGCAATCGACGTGCGGCGGGTTTGGTTTGATTCGCCCAGATGCCCCCTGTAGACTCGCCGCCAACTGCACGACTTGGATGCTTCAAGGAGAACCCGATGTCCGATACGCCCCAACCCGAATCCACGCCGACGCCTGAGCCTACATCGACGCCGGCCCGCGCACCCAAGCCGCCGCCCTCCGATACGATCACGTTCGAGGATTTCAAGAAGATCAAGCTCCGCGTGGGCAAGGTGATCGAAGCCACAGAGCACCCCAATGCCGACAAGCTTCTCGTTCTCCAGGTCGATCTCGGCGATGAACGCCGCCAGCTCTGCGCGGGCGTCAAAGGCCACTATACGCCCGAGCAGCTCGTCGGGCGGAACCTCATCGTTGTTTCCAACCTCGCCGGGCGAAAGATGCGCGGGATCGAGAGCCAGGGCATGCTCCTGGCTGCGAGTACGGCGGATCATGAGAAGGTCATCGTTCTCACGACGGAATCCGACATCGCGCCCGGAAGCGACGTGTCGTAGCGAGATGGTACGTCCGGGGCGCAGCCTACCTGCTCTGCGTACAGTGAAGCTGGATCCCCTGAGAGCGGTCGCATCAAGATGCACCCTACGTCCGGAATTATCGGGCGTCGGTGGGTTCGTTTCGTATGGCGCGTTTTTCGGGACGTGCCAGCATGTGGCACAGCTGGCGCGGAATCGCCGTTGAAGGGGGGAAGAAGCGACGAAGGGAACAACAGTGGATCCGCCACGGGGGAGGCGCCGGGAGTGGTGGTGTTCGACGGTGGATGGGCCGGGGGTCGTGAGCTTGTTCATGGTTTGTCGGCCGTTCGGGCATCGGACGATCGGCTGCTACACAAATAGCGTCGCGGGTGATCGGTTGCATGTTGGCCCGGGGCGCGCGCCGTGGCTGGGCTTGTTTGGCACTGGCGGGCAAGCCGCCCGTGGCACCCGGTGCATGGCGGCGCTTCGCTTGGCCATGCCACCCGGTCAGGATCATCGAGTCCCCCGGGTCAGCGCTTCGCTAACGACCCGGGCCACCCGGCCCCTATAATTTGATGCTGACGGTTCACTAACTTGGTACCGGTTATTTGCCGGTGAGACGAATCATGCGTTGCATTGGCTGCGGATATCAGTTGATCGGGCTTCCGGAGCCCCGCTGCCCGGAGTGTGGTCGTGCGTTCGACCCGGCAGACCCCGGTACCTTCAGCACCAAAACCCGGTCGGGGCGACGCGAGCTGCTCAAGGCGATCGGGGGAATCGTTCTGATGTCGCTGCCGCTGTTGCTGGCCTGGCGATTGGACACCGCAAGTAATATGGTGCAGTCCGTCGGAGCCGTTTTCCAGTTTGTGGCAGGGATTGCCGGCCCTGCTTGCATGATCGGAGGCTTCGTTCTGGAGGCTCATGTTTTGGACCGAAGCTGGATCGTGTTGCGCAGAGGCCGCGAGTGGATTGAAGGACCGGCGTTCATGATCGCCGCCCTGTTTGTCAGCGGTCTGATCGTTGTCCTGGGGGGCTTTCTGCTTCTGGCGCTTCTCGCGAGCAGTCTCCGCTTCTGATGCAGGTCGGTCCGGTGGTTCCGCTGGCTGAGGCTGCGATTCACGCTTCCGCAATCTCCGCACCGTATCCGTCGCAGAAACGGGGATGGGTTGCTAAGATAATCCCATGACCGCTCAGCCCGGAACCAACACCGCCGATTGGACGATCGGCCGACTCCTCGCGTGGACGGTCGACTATCTCCACAGCCACAAGGTGGACGAGCCCCGTCTCTCGACCGAAGTGCTCCTGGCGAACGCACTGGATTGCCGGCGCATCGATCTCTACGCCCGCTTCGACCAGATCCCGGACAACGGCGGCGTTGCACACTTTCGCGAATGGGTTCGCCGGGCGGCTGACCACGAGCCGATTGCCTACCTTGTCGAAGAGAAGGAGTTCTTTTCGCTCTCGTTTCGCGTGACATCCGACGTCTTGATCCCCCGCCCCGAGACCGAGACGCTTGTCGAGTGCGTCATCGACCATTGTGCCAAGCTCGAACTGGACCAGCCGCGATTGCTCGAACTCGGCACGGGCAGCGGATGTATTGCCGTGGCTCTGTTGACGCAGATTCCGGGCGCATCCGTGGTGGCTACTGATGTTTCGACCGCAGCGCTGGAGATCGCACGGCACAATGCCGAGCGGCACAACGTCACGGATCGGATCGCGCTGATCGAGGCCGATCGGTTGGCGATCCCGGCGGATGAGGTACCGGACGGCGGGTTCGACCTACTCGTTTCCAATCCGCCTTACGTTACCACCGACGAGATGAAGAAGCTGGACACCACGGTTCGGCGTCACGAGCCCTCGCTCGCGTTGAGTGACGGCGGCGACGGCCTGTCGTTTTATGAAGCCATCGCATCCGATGCGCCCGGCGTGCTCGCCAGTGGCGGCGCGATCTTCGTCGAGATCGGCGACAACCGCAGTCAAGACGTTCTCGGGCGGGTCGAACCACTCGGATCGTTGGCCCATGAGCGAACGTGGAAGGATCGTGTGACGGGACACGAACGCGTCATGAAGTTCATCCGCAGGAAAGAAGAGTAGGCAAAGTAGAGGAAAGGGACACCGTGCAACACTTTGAAATCGTCGGAGGGACCCGGCTCAAAGGCGCGATCGACATCAGTGGTGCCAAGAACGCGGCACTTCCCATCATGGCGGCCACCCTCCTGGTCGAAGGGGAAACCGTCCTGCACAACGTGCCCGACCTGGCTGACGTTCGTCAGATGCAGATCTTGCTCTCCAGGCTGGGTGTGAAGGTTCACCGCGACGACGAGGGCGCCATGCACCTGCGCGTCGAAGACGAGATGAACGCCCACGCCGAGTACGAGCTTGTCAGCAAGATGCGGGCCAGTGTCTGTGTCATGGGGCCCTTACTGGCCAAGCGCCAAAGAGCGCAGGTTTCCATGCCGGGTGGTTGTGCGATTGGCGATCGTCCGATCGACCTTCACATTCGCGGACTCGAGAGCCTCGGCGCCGATTTCGAGCTTGCCAATGGTGACGTACTGCTTCGCGCGAAGAAGCTGATGGGCACTGAGATCTTCCTGGGCGGGCCGTTCGGATCTTCCGTGACGGCCACTGCCAACGTGATGATGGCAGCGACCCTGGCGCAGGGACGGACCATTCTCGAGTCCGCCGCGTGCGAACCGGAGATCGTCGATCTTGCGATGTTCCTCAACGCGTGCGGCGCGCGAATCACCGGTTTTGGAACTCCGCGCATCACCGTGGAGGGTGTCGGCGCCCTCAATGGCACTGACCATCGCGTCGTTCCCGATCGCATCGAAGCGGGGACGTTCATGATCGCGGGCGCCATCACCAACGGGGACGTTGAACTTCGCGGCGCACGCATGGAGCACCTTCAGGCCGTCACCGATCGGCTTCGCCGGGTCGGCGTAATCATCGAGCGCGGCGAGAAAGGCATCGCCGTATCCTCCGCGCGACGTCTGGAACCGGTCCAAGCGACGACGCAGCCCTATCCGGGGTTCCCGACCGACCTGCAGGCCCAGTTGATGACGCTTCTCTGTCTCGCCGACGGCAACAGCATGATCACCGAGAAGATCTTCCCGGATCGCTTTCTCCATGTCGGGGAGTTGAATCGCATGGGCGCGCGGATCCGCAAGGAAGGCCCCACCGCCATCATCGAGGGCGTCAAGAAGCTCGTCGGCGCGCCGGTGATGGCCTCTGACCTTCGCGCGTCGGCCGCGCTGATCCTGGCAGGTCTCGTCGCCAAGGGCACCACGCGCGTCCACCGGGTCTATCACATTGATCGGGGCTACGAGCGGATCGAAGAAAAGCTGGCCGGCGTCGGCGCGGTTATCCGTCGTCAGGCCGAGTAATGCGCTGAGCTTGCCACGACCGTCCGTCCGTCTCACCTGAGCCGCTGGCTTTAGCCTGCGCGATCTCGCGATTCCGCAGCCCGCAGATGGCGTGACCGAGCAGTTTCGCATTCCCCTGGTCTCCCACGGCAGCGCCGAATGTTGCGTCCACGCAACAGAACCGCGCAGGCGACACCCAACGGGCTGGCGCCCGCAATTCGCCCGACTGCCATAACCCTTGGCAGCATAAAGACTTACGGGCATCTGCGGTTTGAAGTCCTGAAGCTGGATCGCTGGCACGACCCATGCTGTTTTCGGTGCGTGGCTGATCTTCAGCCACAACGGGGATGAACTAAACAGAGGGAAGCCGGGTCGGGGGAGACCATTTTCGGCGACCCGGGCTCTGGGGGAAGGAAGCCATGAACGAGGAAACGTTCCAGCGGAAGCTGGCCGAACTGATCGCCGAAATCGCAACGCTGCCCGCCGGTGAGCGCGATAAGCTCGAACTCCTGGCGGAGCAAACGCGTCAGCGTCATCGTCAGCTCAAGGAGACGGTGAGCAGTCTCCAGGAGAGCATCGATTTTGTCAGGCTGAGCATCAAGTACATGATGTTCGACCTCGAAGCCACCCGGCGCGAGAACGGGCAGCTTCGAAAAATGTTGGAGGACAACTCTTCGCAATAATCCGCGCGGGCATCCAATCCTGAGGGGAAGGAGCCAACGGCGATCCCCATTCCGACGGGCGGGTAAAACTCGCCCGTCGGGGATCGCCACGGCCTTCACCGCTCGAGGCGCAAAACCCAAACTTGCCCTGTTCAGGACCGCACCGCTTACCGGTGCGGTTTCTTGTTTACTTCAGATAGGCCACGGCCGTGTCGGTCTCGCCGTCCATCGCCAGCGTGAGCGTTCGATCGGGCGCGACGGTCGGCACATGAATCACACGAATGTCCGTGGAAAGTTCCGCATCGTCCGGAAGAAGTTCGCCGAGGATGTTGGGGGATTCATTGAGGAATTCTTCGTTGAATCGAACGCCGTCATCATCCGGATACAACGGCAAATACTGAATGCCGGCTTCGACCAGGTCCTGGAAGAAGTGCGTCCCGAACGAAACCTCCGGACTGAATCCGCCTCGTTGCCTCGCTACTTCAATCAACACGCTACAGCGGTTGATGTCGGCGTAGCGCACGGGAAGGCCCAACCGGATGTCGTTGCTGCCCCACCGGCCTGGCCCGATCAGGATAAACGACTGCGGTGGCAGTGTGCGGTTGATGCGACCGACGGCACGGGCCATCTCGATGCGCTTCTCACGCGTTTCAATGGCGTCGTACCTCTCCGGCGCAATGTAGACGACATACTCGATCCCTTCGACAAAACCGGTGCGGATGTATCGGTGCGCATCGAAAATCACATCTCGCCAGGGAATGTTGTCCGGTATCGTGACCGGACCCGATTCGCGGGCCAGTGACAACGTCCGACACTGCAAGATGTAGAACTTCTCGTCGTCGATGGCGAACTCGATGTCCATCGGCGCACCGTAAACGTCCTCCAACCGGCTGAGCATATCACGTACGCGCCGGACGAATGGCGTCGAGCGAAGAAACTTGTCGAACGTGATACAGAGATTCCCCAGACTCGTGTCGATATGCTGTGTGGTGGGGACGTACAGCTCGCCGTCGCGGTGGATCGAAACCAGCCGATCCAACATCGGAAACGAGCCTTCAGCAATCGGTAGATCCGAGAGGCGGATCGAACGCAGTCGGTTCGTACTCAAGTCCACCACATCGATCGTGTGCTGCGCGCATCGAATGATCTCGCCCACAGAAGACTCCGGCCGAAGCGTCGGCTCACCCAACGCCACCATCCGTGGGTATTCCGATCCACTCCGATCGACAGCACGCGTACCCAGACCGACCACCAGCCGCATCAGGCCGTCCTCCCGCTTGATTCGCGGTGACCAGCGGTATTCGTTTCGTGAGAAGGCCACTCCGGCGACCGGAGGAAACAGATACGAACCGACCTGAATACCGACCACGCGCTGAATCAGAATGCCCATTTCCTCGACGTAGTCGAGAAGGTTGTGCTCTCGGCGATAGAGGATGGGGTCCGGTGCCAGGACGCTGGCATAAATCTCCGCGATCGCGCCGAGCAGTGCTCGGAGTCGTTGTTCGAGCGGACCTTGATTGGCCAGGAAGACGCTGGCATATTTGCCGCAAAAGGATGTACCGAGACGATCTTCCAGCAGGCTCGACGATCGAACCACGAGCGGGTGATCGCCGATCTGCTTGAGCACGTGACGCAAGGCGTGGACGATGCGAAGTGGAAAATCGCCGTTGCGAAACACGCCGCGAATCAGGGGATATTCTCGCGCGACTTCCTCGATCGGCTTGTACTTTTGACTCTGATACTCGTCGAGCCGGTTGAGTCGAAGGAAATCCTCCACGACATCGGCACGCAGGAAGTAGGAATCCGGAATCGCCACGGGCAGGTAGGGATCGCTGCCCTTCTCCGCGTCGGCGAGAACGCGATGCGCCAGGAGCATTCCCGCGGCCTTACCGCCGACCCGCCCGATCGAATTGTCGTTGCCGATCATACGCTGCGTGACGTCATCGAAATCGCGGATGCGAAGGTGGTTCTTCGCGATCCCGATGAACTCGAGCTGATCGCTCACAAAATGGCGAGCCAAAGCGACCCGCGTGCCCACGACCTCAGCCGGAGCGAGCTGCGTTTCCCCCAGTGGCAGCTGACAGAATCGGTGAATCTTGTCCGCCAGTTCGCGAAATGAAACGTTCGTCTGAGTCGAAACGTATTCGAGGCTCTCGACTTCCTCGCGCTTCAGCGTCAGGTTCACAAGATCGTCAATGTCCGCCGCGCTGAAATGCTCATTGACAAACTCTCGCGTAATCTCCTCCACGAGTTCCCGCTCGCGATCGTCCCACCGGTCGCGCTCGGGTTGGTTCGGATCGTCGAGAATCTCTCGCTGCTTCTCGCCCGCGCGTCGCCGGGCTTCATCGTGAATGCTGTCGATCGTCGCCACGGAGCGACGGTGCAGCTCCATCAGAAGCTCACGGTGAATGCGCTCGGAAAGGTGAGGCCGAAGGCGCAGATGCTCCTCCAGCCGATCGCGGATCGTTTCAGCCTTGTCACCGGGTTCATCGGTCGTCATGCAATACACCCCGAAAGTCGTGAAAATCAGCGGGCGCGCCCGCTATTGTTCCGTTCAAACCGATTTGTCGCAAGAGCGCCCGCGACGGACTGGCCGATCGTAAGGATACGACGATACGATGAGGCGTGGCTACCGAGCAACGGAGCGTCGATACATCAACATGCACGAAGAACACAGCCAAAGCGATCCGGCGCCCCGATGTTCGGGTTCACCGGATTCGAGTTTGCCGGTGATCGCTCCGCCTCGCATTCGGCGATCGCGCATGAGCCGCTGGCGCGCGCGCTGCCTCGCGATCGTCCACCTGTTGATCATCGCCCACATCGGCCACTGGGTCTGGACCGGCCGCACGCTCTCACCCGTCGAGCCGTCGGAAGCGATGTACACGCTCAACGAAGGCCACCTCAACGCCGGCTTCCTCTTCTTCGCCGCTGCGATCGTCTCGACGCTTCTGCTCGGTCGATTTGTTTGTGGATGGGGTTGTCACGTCATTGCCTATCAGGACATCTGCACATGGCTCCTCAAGAGACTCGGCGTCAGGCCGAGGCCTTTTCGCTCGCGCGTTCTGGTGTTTGCGCCGCTGGCGTTGGCTGTCTACATGTTTGTGTGGCCGACCGCCTATCGATGGTGGATGGGGATACCTTCGCCGGAGTTTTCCAATCACTTACTGACAAGCGAGTTCTGGCGAACCTTCCCCGGCGCGACCGTTGCCGTCGTGACGATTGTCGTTTGCGGGTTCATCATCGTCTATCTTCTCGGCTCGAAAGGCTTCTGCACGTACGCCTGCCCTTACGGCGGTTTCTTCCGCCTGGCCGACAAAGTCGCACCCGGGCAGATCGTCGTCACCGAGGCGTGCAAACATTGTGGCCACTGCACGGCCGCCTGCACCTCGAACGTTCGCGTTCACGAAGAAGTGGCGAAATATGGAACGGTGGTGGATCCGGGCTGCATGAAGTGTCTCGACTGTGTCACAGTTTGTCCCAGCGACGCGCTCCATTTCGGTTTTGCGCGTCCGTCGATCATCGCGGCAACGAAAGGGAATGGTCACAAATCACGGAAGAACCGGTACGATTTCGCGCTTTGGGAAGAGTGCGTTATGGTTGTCGTGGGGGTGGCGGCGCTGCTTTCGTACCGTGGCCTGTACAATCAAGTGCCACTGCTTCTGGCGATGGCGACGGCGTGCATCACGGGGTACGCAACCGTTCTCCTGCTTCGTCAGGCGCGATTGGCGAATGTCCGACTTCAGAATTTGCAGCTCAGGCGCGGGGCAAGTGTGACACGGGTTGGCACTGTCAGCAATGTCATCTTTGTGGCACTGTTGGTGCTGACGTGTCATAGCGGTCTTGTCCAGTTTCAGGTGTGGCGCGGGCGATCGCTATTTCGGGCGGCCCGGGTCGGTGACGTGGTCTGGGCGGCGGAAAACACCTGGTGGCAGGAGGCCTCCGATGAGCAGCGTGATCGGGTGGAGGCTGGCCTGGGTTATCTCGAGCGGGCGGACGCTTGGGGGCTGATGGCGACGCCGGAGGCGCTTTCCGATCTGGTGTGGTTGCACCTTGCCAAGGGTGACGACGACCGGGCGGAATCGGTGATTGGGCGGCTGATCGACCTCGATCCGGATCAACCGGAGCCGTATCGCAGTCTGGGTGATGTGATGCGGAAGATGGATCGCCTCGATGACGCGCAGCGATGGTATCACCATGCGCTGACGCTGGAGCCGGGCTATGTGCCGGCGCGGGAAGGATTGTGCGCGATGCTCGTGGCGGCGGGTCGTTTCGACGACGCGACGGCGGAGTATCAACACGCCATAGCCATGGCACCTGATGACGTGTCATGGCGGATGGGGTTGTGCCGATTGCTGCTTCGTACAGGGCGCACCGACGAGGCGATTGACGAGCTTCGCGAGGTGACGCGGCTTGATCCGTCGCTGACGGAAGCGCAGTACAACTTGGGTATGGCGTTGCTTCAACAGGGTCGGGCGAACGAAGCGATCGATCCTCTGACGCAGGCGGTGCACACTCATCCGGACCTGGCGATGGCGCATTACAATCTTGGCGTGGCGACGTTCATGACGGGTCGCCCGGTTGAGGCGCTGCCCCATATTCGCGAGGCGATTCGTCTTGACCCTGGTGATCGCGACGCCCGGGCGTTTCAGAGGGTGGTGCTGGAGGCGATCGAGCGGTGACCCAGGCGAGAGGGTCGTTACAGTTCCGTCCTCGATCCGGCGTGTTTTGTCAGGGTCGAGAGGGCCGGGCAGGAATTTTCTTTGTTCGGATTTGACGCAATGGTTAGGGTGTTGTATACTCTAATATTACGAGTATTCGTGTGATCCGAGTAGATGAGGTGCCGGCCGTTGATTGGGAGTGATCAGCCATGCGTCACATTGAACTGAATCGTGTGCGTGACGATCTAGCGACGATGAAGCGGGCTGCGGGCGTCGGGTCGCCGATCGGGCGCTGCGACCTGTGGTTGAGTCTTGCTTGGGCTGTCGCGGGAGTTCCGCTGGCGGCGTGGGCCGCTTTCACGCCGCTCGAGCAGCGTACGTTCGGTTTGTTGCTCGTTGTTCCGTGCGTGGGCGTGCTGGTTCTCTCGGCGTTTGTTGCGAAGAAGCACCACCTTGACCGAGGCAGGGCACCGGCGCCGTGGCGAGAGCACCGGTTTCAGTGGATTGCGGCGGGTGTGTTGACACCGTTGTTCGGCGGTTTCCTTGTATGGGGGATTATGAGTGGCCTGTCGCCACAAACGCTGACCGTCACTGCGGTGTTCATGGCGGGGCTGGGGATGTTGGTCCTTCCGATTCTCGATCGCACGCGGTTATTCTACGTTGGGTGGGCTGTGTTCACGATGCTCTTCGCCTTTATCGCACCGGTGCTCGGGCAGCGTTATCTTGGCGTTGCCGTGGGCGGGTGGTTGGTTCTTAGCGGCGTTTCCGCGGCGGCCATCATGGGTTGGCAGATTCATCGGAGCGCAGGTGAACATGCCACCGATTGACTTCAATGGTCTCGATACGGTAGTTCACGGTCCTGTTCGGCTTGGTGTGCTGACGGCTTTGCGGACGGGTGGGCCGCTCGACTTCACGACGCTCAAGAAGCGGCTTGAGGTCGGCGACGGTGTGTTGGGGCTGCACCTTCGAAAGCTGGAGGAGAGTGTGTATTTGACGTGCAAGAAGACGTTTGTTGGGCGTCGTCCCAAGAGCACGTACCGGATCACGGCATCGGGGCGTAAGGCACTTGCGAGTTATCTCAGTGCTATGCAGGCGTTGATCGATGCGGTTGAGGCTGGCTGAGAGGTGGGGTCGCCAGAACATGGCGGCGCTGCGCTTGGCCATGCCACCCTGTCGTGTTCCTTTGCGGTGCATCAAGATGCCCGTGCACCCCTGCGGCAGCGTTTCCAGGCCAATGAGGACGTGTGTGCGGGGGGTTAATATTCTCGCCTTGGCCTAATTGACAGGGTGGTTAGCATCCGCTATACTGATGGAGCTACCAGTGGATAGACAGCCATCGGAGCAGCCAGGCACCGATGGCTTTGGTAGACGCGACGCGCGTCCGACACATCTTCGCTTGGGGTTCTTGAGAGTATTTTCGTATGCGATTTGAAGATTTGCGGCTCAGTGAGCCGCTACTGCGTGCCGTGCGCTCGGCGCGTTATGTTGATCCTACACCTATTCAGGCGAAGGCTATTCCGCTTGTTCTTTCCGGGCGCGACGTGCTCGGCTGTGCCCAGACGGGGACGGGCAAGACGGCGGCGTTTGCACTTCCGATTCTCCAGCGACTGAGCGAACGCTGGGGTGGGGCGAAGAAGCCGACGGGGCGCGTTCGCGCCTTGGTGCTTTGTCCGACGCGCGAACTCGCGCAGCAGATTCATGAGAGCTTCCGCACTTACGGGCAGAACACTGGCGTGCGTGGGACGGTCATCTTCGGCGGCGTGAACCAGAACCGACAGGCTCGCGCGCTGCGGGCCGGCGTTGACGTTCTGGTGGCTACGCCCGGGCGCCTTCTCGACCTGATGGAGCAGGGTCTGGCCAGCGTTTCGGGTACTGAGATCCTCGTCCTGGATGAGGCTGATCGCATGCTCGACATGGGGTTCTTGCCGGACCTTCGCCGGATTCTGGCCCACGTACCTCGTCAGCGTCAGACGCTGCTTTTCTCGGCGACGATGCCGCCTCCGATCCGCAAGCTCGCGGGTGACGTATTGCGAAAACCGGTACCGGTCGAGGTCGCGCGTGTATCGTCGCCGGCTCCTCAAGTGGATCACTGGGTCTATCACGTGGAGAAGCCGGAGAAGCCGGCGCTGTTGATGAGCCTGCTGGAGCAGACACACACACGGACGTTGGTGTTCACGCGCACGAAGCACGGGGCGGACCGGGTGGTGCGGCAGCTCGCCAAGGCCGGCGTGTCGGCTGCGGCGCTGCACGGCAACAAGAGCCAGGGCGCTCGTACGCGTGCGCTAAGTGAGTTTCGGTCTGCTGAGACTCCTGTTCTCGTTGCAACGGACATTGCGGCGCGGGGGCTGGATGTCGAGGACATCACCCACGTCATCAACTATGACCTTACGCCGGAGCCGGAGACGTATGTCCATCGGATCGGGCGTACGGCCCGTGCGGGCGCGGCGGGGACCGCGGTGTCGTTCTGCACGTCTGCGGAGCACGCAGACCTGCGGGCGATCGAGCAGTTGCTCCGCGAGCCTTTGCAGCAGGCGGGCGATCCGCCGAAGAGCGTCGAGCCGCCACCGGCGCCGCGGCGCGAGGTTCCTGTGCGTGCCGCGCGATCGCGTCCGCGGGGCAGCGGGGCGGGGCGGTCGTCGAAGCGAGGTTCGCGGCGAAGACGATCGTCGACGGCTGGCGCGGTTGCGTGAGGTTCTATCGCCACTTCCAGTAAGCCTGTGGCGTTTGTGAGTGGTCCGCTCGATCACGGTCGCGGCTCGGAAAGCACGCGGTCCTGCCATGGTTTTCGTCCGCCGCTGGCGGACGGCAAGGATAAGCACTGGCGGGCGAGCCGCCAGTGACACCCCGTGTTGCCCCGAGAGTCATTTACAGCGCGCTTCCGCTACTCGGATGGCGTGGTCCTCGTCCCACACCTCTTCGACCCGGTCAGGATTGTACTGACGGAGGGTGGACCGGTTCCGACGGCGTCGCCCGACAAGTCGGGATTGCATTCGCCTTCGGCTTGGGCATGAAGGACTATGAAGACGGGGCGTCCTTGTGTTCCGTTGGGCATGGTTGTCGATGTATTCGAAACACCCAACAACAAAGAGGCCCCGATGGAACGAGTATACACGATCGGCGCGGATACGCATTGTGCGTTCACGGAACTGCAACGATCTCGCCTACCGAGCCGTCCCGTTCGGCTTCATCAGGTAGAACACGTAGCCGTAGTAGCTCGAGTGTTTTCGGAAGAGGTCGATCTCTGTCTGCGTGGCTTCGATCATTTCTCGCTTGCGGTGATCTTGCGCGTACAGTTTGCGAAGTAGCGTCAGGCGTGCTTCGAGTGGGTCGTAGAACGATTCCCGCCAAGCCGACTCGGGCAGGGTGAAGTGGTCGAGGATTGTGTAGTCGCACGCTTCGCTGGTGGCGAGGTTGTCGCTTACGTCGGTCATCGCGGGATACTCTTTCGCGAAGAAGTTCCGACACTCGTCGGGCGGATCTGGTTTGAGCCAGGTGAGTTCGGTCACCGCGAGCGTTCCGCGCGGCACCAGTAGACGGTGGCAGGCGGTGAGCCCTTCACGGAACCCCATGCAGTAGAGGGCTCCTTCCGACCAGATGAGGTCGAAGGTTTCGTTGGCGAGGTTCAGGTCGTGCATGTCCTGGCGGGAGCATTGGATTCGATCGGCGACACCTGCGGCTTGTGCGCGGCGCCGCAGTTCGTCGAGATAGGGTTGGTGATTGTCTAGAGCGGTTTCACTTAATTCGTAGCGCGTTCGGCGCCTGTTAGGGTTGCGCCCTGCGCGTGTTGTCCGTAGATTCGTTCCGGGCCCCCGGAGTGGGGCAGGAAGGAGTCACGGATGGCAACGCC
>JAJDDV010000016.1 GCA_029260135.1 Phycisphaerae bacterium
GTTCTCCGTGAACTTCGGTGGTGTCGCAACGGTGGAAGTAGATGTCAACGGCTTGATGACAGCCGGGGCAGGTTCCGGCGTCCTGCTCGATGTGGAGGAACCGGGTGAGGAAGTGGCGCTCACGTTTCCGTTCGGCCTCACCGACGCGACCATCATCACGTTTTCTGGTGGACTTACGGGAACGATTCTAGTCGGCGATCATTTGAAGGGCTCGATCGGCCGGTTCCGGCTTGAGTCAGTGTTTGATGGGTCGGTGTTTCCTGACGGCTCGGCCACGCTCCCGCGAACGCTCGATCTCGACATAGCCGTTGGGGCTCAGGGCTATCCTGGCCAAGCATCACTTGGGCCTGATGACCTGCGCGTGAAGAAAGACAACTGGCAGGAGGCCAGGTGGCATTGATTGCGAGGATGCGCGTCTGGAGTGGCCACGGATGCCGGGTCGATCGTCGACAGATTCAAGGAAGTGCCCGGTCATACGCTTCAGCCCACCGCACTGGTTCATGAGGCGTTTATTCGTCTCGTCGGCGGGGACAGGCAGTCCAATTGGGAGCATCGCGGGCATTTTTCTGCGGCTGCGGCGTTGGCGATGCGTCGGATTTTGGTCGAGCAAGCCCGTCAACGGGCGACGTTGAAGCGAGGCGGTGACCGTAGGCGGGTCGACGTAGACGTCGTCGAGATCGCGGCAACGAGTCCATCGGCGGATGTCATCGTGCTGGAGGAGGCGGTTCGGCGGTTGGAGGCGCAGGACTCCCGCAAGGGGAAGATCGTCAACCTCCGCTACTACGCGGGTCTGACGGTCGAGGAGACGGCTGAGCTGTTGGACGTTTCGGTTGGGACGATCGAGCGCGACTGGCGTTATATCAAGTCTTGGATTTTTGCGGAGCTTTCCGAGGAGCGCAGCCGTGACGACCCATCGGCGTGACGGTGAAATCGATCGTGCGGCGACGATCTTTCAGGCTGCGGTGGATCTACCGGCGTGTGAGCGGACTTCGTGTTTGGATTCGGCGTGCGGGTCCGACGTAGATCTTCGTCGCGAGGCGGATCGCCTACTGGCTGCGCACGATCAAGGTCTCGAGAGCTTCCTCGAGCAGCCACCCATCGCGGATCTGTCGGAACCCCTTCCCGATCGCATCGGACCTTACAGGATTCTCGCGCTTCTTGGTGAGGGTGGGATGGGCGTGGTCTATCTTGCGGAGCAGGATGCCCCGATCCGCCGGCGGGTCGCCCTGAAAGTCATCAAACCAGGGATGGACTCGAAGGCGGTGATCGCGCGGTTCGACGCGGAGCGTCAGGCGCTGGCGATGATGGATCATGCTGGGGTCGCGCGCGTGTACGACGCCGGTGCGACGGAGCAGGGTCGGCCTTACTTCGCGATGGAATATGTCGGCGGTGCGGCTATCACGGAGTATTGCGACGTCCATCAGCTCGACATCGAGTCTCGCCTGCGATTGTTCCTGGACATCTGCGAGGCGGTTCAACACGCTCATCAGAAGGGGATCATTCATCGGGACCTCAAGCCGGGCAACATTCTGGTGGCTGATCAGGACGGCGCGCCGGTACTCAAAGTGATTGACTTCGGTGTGGCCAAGGCGACGGCGCAGCCACTGACTGAGGCGACGGTGTTTACGGTGCAGGGGCAGCTCGTCGGCACACCGGCGTATATGAGTCCGGAACAGGCGGGCGGAGACCAAGAGGATCTGGACACTCGCAGCGACATCTACTCGCTGGGTGTGGTCCTCTATGAGTTACTCACCGGGGCTCTGCCTTTCAGCCCGAAGACGATGCAACGCATTGCGCTGGACGAGATTCGTCGGATGATCCGTACGGATGTTCCGCCCAAACCGAGCACGCGATACAGCGGTCTGGACGACGGCGCCCTGGATTCCAAAGCCGTTGCGCAAAACCGAGGGACGAACGCGGATCGTCTAACGCGCAGACTTCGTGGCGATCTGGACTGGATCACGATGAAGGCGTTGGAGAAGGAAAGGGCGCGGCGTTATGGGTCGGCGTCTGATTTCGCCGCGGATGTTCGACGTCACCTTGATCGCGAGCCGGTGGTGGCTGGGCCGCCGAGCCGGGTGTATTACCTTCGGAAGCTCGTGGCGCGGAATCCTCTGGTGTCCGTTGCGGTTGGGGTTTTGCTCCTGTCGTGGACGCTGGCGACAGTGGGCGGTTTTGCTTTGTATGTGCGGGCGGAACGGGCGCGTGTCGAGGCGACGACGGCGGCGACGACGGCGGATGCGGTGGTCGAGTTCCTGGTGACGGATATGGTCGAGGCGGCGTTGCCCGCGGTTGCGCAGGGGCGCGAGATCACGGTCAACGAGGTCCTCGAGACGGCGTCAAATCGCTTGTCTACGGAACTGGCCGACGCACCTCGCGAGGCGGCGTGGATGCGGATGGCGATCGGGCGCGTCTATCTGGCGCTGGGGGATGGGCAGGCCGCGCGGCAATACCTGCAAGCGGCGTACAGCGAGCTTGGCGTTCTGTACGGGGCCGATCATCGTCGAACGCTTTCTACAGGGCGTTGGCTTGCGGATGCGATGAGCGAACTTGGCGCGACGGGGGAGGCGGAACGTCTGGCTCGTCAAACGGTGGACGGGCAGCGGCGCCTTCACGGATGGGAACACAGGAACACGCTGGATTCGGCGCGTGTTCTAGCGATCATCCTCCGGCAGCGGGACAAGATTGCGGAGGCGCAACGCCTACTTGTTGAGATCAGTGAGACGCTCCGGTCACTGTACGGTTCGGATGACGTGGACCTACTTGTGGTGTCGGTCGAGTACGGTGCTTTGCTCTGGCTCATGGGGGAGAACGTCGAGGCGCAGGCGCTCTATCAGGGATTGATTCCCCGGTTGGACAAGCGGTATGGGGCGGGACATCCCATGACGATCGGCGCGGTCGGGAACTATGGATTGGTCCTATGGAATCTGGGTCAGCTGGCGGAATCTGAAGACGCGTTTCGGGAGGTTCTTGCGCACAAGAACCGTATCTACGGGGAGGATCACCCCAATACGATCAACACGCTGGCGAATCTGGCGGTGGTTCTTGCGTTGCAGGGGAGGTATGAGGAGGCGCTGCCGGCGGCGATTCGTTGCTGGGAGTCTTCTCGACGTCACCATGGTGAACTGCACCGCAATTCGCGGAACTTCCTCTGGAATGTCTATCAAGTTCACCGCTACCTCGACGATGCGGAGGGCATGCGCGAGTGGGCGCCGATCGTGTTGGATGTGTTCGGGCGGGCGGCGGCGTTGCCCGACGCGTCGGTCCATCACTTCAATCGAGCGGCGCTGGCGATGATGGATATCGAGCCCATCGAACTTCGCGACATTGAGCGAGGGCTTTCACTTGCGCGGGAGGCCGTCCGGCGAACGGATTCCGGTGATCCCTACACGCGAATGACGCTTGCACTGGCGCTCGAGCGGGCGGGTGAGTTTGGAGAGGCGGTGGACGTTGCCAAACGTGCCTATGAGGTGCTTCCCAGGAGTGTCATGAGCAAGGCCAGGGCTGATCTCGAGGCGCAGCTTGCGCGGCTTCTCGAGCGGTTGGGCAGGCTGGACGAGGTAGAGCCGTACGGTCGGCGCGAGGTCGACCGATTCCGCAAGGGACCCAGCGCCATGCTGTCGAGCCCCGCGCCGACGATGCTCGTGTTATCGCGAGTCTTTGTTGTGCAAGAGCGCGTAGATGAGGCCAGGGCGATGCTCCGCGACGCGCGTGAGGTCGCAGCGTCTATCAGTGGAGATGAGAAGCAGCGTCCGTACGATCGCCGCAAAGCACGCGAGCACCTGGAGGAGATTGACGCGGCGATCGTGAAGGTGGCGAATGTAGAAGCTGCGCCGTAACGCGGCCATGGTTGACTGGCTTGTTCCGGCCAGTGGACCGTTCTGGCAGTGGTTCGCATTTCGTTCCATCCACTGGATCTTCGCATTTGCGTGCCACATACACTCTCGCGTTAGAACGAAGTCTGCCGCGTACCCGGCGGAGTCGGAATCCACTCCCAATTCGTCTGTAACACGGTTGAATCGTAGCACGTCGATCGGTTAGAATACACCTTCTTCGAAGACGCATCGCCGGATGGGGAGGGTGTCATCGCACTCCCACCGTTCGGGCGGATGGGTTGCGAACGTCAACGGGCCTCGTGGAGGGCGAAGGATATGCCGAGTCGGAAAAACGCCAGACGGAGAGTCCATCTGACGGTGGTCGCCGTTCTGGCGCTGGGCGTGTGGTGGGTTCCCCCGGGGCGGGACCGCGCGGCGGATGCTTCTGACGGCGCGGCGAAGCAAGTGGCCGGCGGGGCGCCGGCATCTCGCGCGGCCGATGCTGCGGCAACCGACTCTTTAGACTCCGAGCGTCAGTGGTCTGCGCCGACGGGCATGGAGCGCGTCCGATTGGCGCCGAGCAACGACGCCTGTATCGACGCGCTTCCTCTCGGCCCCAACGACGCTCTCATCGTCGACAACACCGATGCCACGGTGGATGCGAGCGACCCGGGGATTTGCTGCCATAGTTGGAGACCGCAGGAACAGGGTGAAGGTACCATCTGGTTCACGTTTGTGCCCACCGGACCTTCGGCGAGATTCTCTACGTGTGGAAGCGATCGCTCCAGCAAGGACTCCCTGATCCAGGTCCTTCGGGCGTCCGATCCCTCCACGCCGGAATCGGCCTGTAACAGTCTCGAAGTGGTCGGCTGCGATGACAATTCTCATTGTTGCACGGAGGAGCCGTGTTGCGGTTCCCAGCGTTTGTCAGATCTTTGTCTAACGGACCTGATTCCCGGAGAGACGTACTACGTGGTCTTGGCCGGTAGGGCGGCGTACGACCTCGGAGAATTCACGTTGACGGTGGAGGAATCGTGTGCCGCGGCTTTGCCGAGCATCCCCAACGATCTTTGCGTTGATGCCGAACCGCTCACCGGTGCGACGCTGAGCGTGCCCTTCGATCTTTCGGGCGGCGATGCGTTTGCGCCGGTCACGGGCACGTGCCCGGGCCCGGGCTGCCTGCCCGCCCTCTTGAAAGACCTCTGGTACGACTGGGTCTCTCCCGCCAATGGTACGGTCGAGATTAACACATGTGGAGTACGAGGCTTTCGTAATACGGGGATTGTCGTGTATGACGGTTGCGGCTGTCCGGCGGATGACGCGGCCGCCTTGGGTTGCAGTGGCTTTGACAACGGTCCCGACTGTTATAGTGGGTCAAGAGTTCGATTCACGGCGGTCCAAGACGCTTGCTACAAGATTCGCCTCGGAGGGCGTAACGGGGACCCGTCGGTCGCCGGGAATCTGAACATTCTGTACGGCGAGTGTGGCGACGGGACGTGCGGTCCCGGCGAGGGCACCTGCGATTGCCCGGCTGACTGCGGGACGATTTGTGGGGACGGTTGCTGCGAGTCGGAGGACTTTTGCACCTGTCCCCAGGATTGCGATCCGCAGTGCGGGGACGGGTGTTGCACCGGAGATGAAACGTGCAGCGGTTGTGCGGTGGATTGCTGCCCGGAAGAAGCGTTGGTTGTGTACCGCAACACGTCAGGGCGGGCGGTCATCGCTCCCGGCGCGGGCGTACTCATTGCCGACGACATCACGACCACAGCCGGGATCGATTGTATACTGGACCGTTTCACATTTCGCGTCGATGGTGATGCCGCCGACGACCCGGCAATCGATCACGGACCCTTTACCGTTGAGTACGCGTTGTACAAGTCCTGCCCCAGTGCCAAGGAATGTCAGCCAGGGGACGTCCGGTGTCCGGATGTCATCGGCGGCACGTCGGGGTCGATCACACTTCCGGACGAGGGCGTTCACGAAGTGGCGATCACGATCCCGCCGCTGGTGTGCGTGGGGGGGCTTGACGACGGGCAGTCGTGTACTGTGGATTCGGAGTGTCAGCCTGTTTGCGTTGGCGGCTCGCGTGATGGTCAGACTTGCGCTTCCTACAATAGCTGCCCGGGCGGAACGTGCGATTACAGTGCGGTCGGGTATTGCGTCCACCCCGTCGTGTTGCCTACGTCGTTCTATCTGGGCGTAATGTTCTCCCGCGATCATGCGGGCGTCGTGGCTGGGTCGCCGGCGATCAAGGGCTTGTCGCAAGATCTCTATGACGGTCCCGTCGCGTGCAACAGTGATCTGGGCGGCATGCCTGCGACCGGACGTCACGCGAGTTTCGATGCGGAGGTTTTCACTCGCGAACTGTGCGGCGAAGCGTTCCCGGCGTATCGCAACAGCAATCACGCCGGCGCGCCGTTTTCGGCCGGTGACAACAGGCTCTTTGCCGATGACGTCACGCTCGGCGTGGCCGCTGAAGAGTGCAACATGACGGCCTACGAGGTTGCGTTCCGCGGTGCACAAAGTACGAGCCAGGGCCCGGTGCAGGTAGTGTTGCACAGCTACCTGTCCGACTCCGATCCCGAGACAACAGGCCGAATCGAAGGAAACATTACGCGCATGCAGGGGCAGGTGTGGAACACCGACATTCGGATTCTGCGCAAGGAGCTCGCGACGCCGCTTCCCTTGTCCGATTACCTGGGGCCGGGGCAAACGTTGAAGGCGGTATTCAAAACCCGGTCCGACAATGTCGGTCCGATCCAGACGTGCCGGGAGGCAACGTTCGGCGGTTCGCCGGGCAGCCTTCTGGAGTACGTCCCAGCGCTTCCCGAGGGGTTTTGGCAGCCGGTGGATCCGGCGGCGGATTGCCATCCGGCGCTGGACATTACGATCTACTGCGAGGGTTCGCCGCCGATCGGTGCCTGCTGCGACATGGTCTGGACCGACGACGCGGGTGAGGCCGTCTGCCGCGACGTTCCACAGATGAACTGCCTCACGCCCGAGCTGTGGCGACAGGGTGCGACCTGCACGTCGGTTTGCATCGGCGGACCCAATGACGGCGCGAATTGCACTCGCCATGTCGACTGCCCCGGGGGAACGTGCGGCGGTCCGTTCGAGCGTGCGTGCGGGTTGTCGGCTTGTTGCCTGCCAGATGGAACGTGTTCAGACCTGACGGGCAATGAGTGCGCCGCGCAGAGCACTCCGGCTGATCCGGCGTTCTATCAGGTCGGCGAGTACTGCGCGGTCGATCGGCAACTCTGCCCGCGGCGCGATTGCCTGGGCAAGACGGGCGATTGCCTGTCAGGCTTTGACGGCGTTTGCACCGGCGGGAGTGATGACGGATTGGTGTGCGACACAGCCGCGAACTGCGAGGCGTCGACCTGCTGTCAGGGCGGTGGCACTTGCACGATCCATCAGGGCTGCGCCGACGTTGATTGCTGCACGAGCGTTTGCGATGTGTACGGAAACAGCTTCTGTTGCGAGGTCGAGTGGGACGCGGGCTGTGCTTCGCTGGCTCGGCAGGTCTGCTCCGAAGAGCAGACGTTTGACGAGTGTTTCGACAACGTTCTTCGAAGTGAAGCGAGATCGCTTCCGGTTCCGGGAACTGCGACCGTCAACCTGGCAAACGCAACCGAGCATCCGTCCGATCCCGGCTTCTGCTGTTTTCCTGACGCCCCCGGTGCGCAGGGCCTCGGAACACTCTGGTTTACGTTTGAGGGTCCACGCCCGACGACGAATAACTGGGGAGAGGCCGTGCCCCCATCCGTGCGACTGGTGATCGAGCCGACCGACCCGCTCCCGGTTGCACCGGGGACGGTTGTGCAAGTGTTCACCGCGGCGGATCCGGATCGGGGTTTGTGCTTCGACGGGTCGGTCTGCAGCCTGGCTTCGCAGGACTGCCCCGGCGGGTCGCCGTGCCTGCCGGACGGCGAGGCTGCCTGCGCGACGCTGGAATCGATCGCTTGTACGAACGAGACAACGCTGTGCATTGAGAATCTGGTGGAGGGGCAGACGTATTACGTGCTGTTGGCGTCCACGTCGGCCGAGGCGTTGGGAGGGTACGCGCTTCGGCTATCGGATGACTGCGAGGCTGTTGCGGCGGAGTTCTCGCCGGACTGTGACGCGGACGGCACGCCGGACGTCTGCGACTTCGTTCCGTTCGGATCGGACGGCGACTGCGACGCCAACGGGATCCCCGATCACTGCGACGAGGACTGCAACGACGACTTCATTCCGGACGCCTGTCAGATGCCGCCCTTGTATCCAACGGGTGACTGCGACGGCGATCTGGTCCTCGACGTCTGCGAGCTGGACGACGCGGAGGAGGTGGACACACTGTTCGCCCTCCAAGAGACGTATGACGTCGACAACATCGATGACTTCGGTTTCGCGATCGCCACAGACGGTGTTCGCGTCATCGTTGGCGCACCGGCTGGAGATCCCTGGGATCCTTACCAACAGTCGGGGCTTGGTGGGGCGTTCATCTACCGGTTTACAGGGGACGGTTGGGTCGAGGAGGCGGTATTGCGACCAGCGGAGCTGTCTTTCGCGTATTTTGGCAAGAGTGTGGCAATCAGTGGTGACGTAGCTGTCGTGGGTGTGGCGGGGATTCTGGACAACTACGGGTCCAGAGGCAGGGGCGGGCGCGCGTATGTCTATCGTCGCGTCGACGGCCGGTGGGTGCTGGAAGCGCGACTGTCCAGGGCCCAGAGCACCGATGAAGACGATTTCGGTGATGCCGTTGCGGTGGACGGTGATGTGATCGTGGTCGGTAGGCCGAACTACACGTATAGCACACCGGGGTCCGCGTACGTCTATCGGTTTGACGGAGCTTCGTGGATCGAGGAAGCGAGCCTGATCCCCGATAATTGTGACGTCAGCTTCTTCGGATGGCAGTTGTCGATTCGAGGTGACCGGATCATCGGAACGGAGAAGATCGGCCCAAGGCACGTGTTTGTTTTTGAGCGAGTCGGTGGCGTTTGGCTGGAGACGGCTCAACTGGCGTTTGAGACCCAAGATCTCTACGACGTCGTCTCCCTTGCGCTCGCCGACGACAGAATCGTGATTGGGGCGACGCAAGTCGATTCGTACGGCCGGTGCAGGGGGCAATTCGACGTTTCCGTGTACCGGTTCGACGGGGCCGACTGGATCGACGAGGGGTTTCTTCCTCGGCCGGACACGGGGCAGCGTCATGAGGGACTCTGCTTCGGGCGTACAGTGGCGATAGACGGGGAGACGATCGTTGTCAGCGCGCCGGGATACGTGGCTGACCCGCTCGGGCAGGGGTACGGCGTCGGTGCTGCGTTCATCTACAAGTATGACGGGAGTCAATGGGGTCTAGTCGAGAGAATCCCGAGGACGGAGCAAACCGACCAAACAGGTCGCTATGCGACAGTCGCGATAGGCGGGCGCCATGTCTTCTTTACTCAATCATATGAGCGCGCTCCGGTTGGGTACGCCGAAGGTGTCGTACATGCCTTCGACCTCAACGCCAACGACTGCAATCTCAATCGTATTCACGATGCCTGCGAGGGCGATGGCGACGGCGACGGCGTTCCGGATGACTGCGACAACTGTCTGACCGACGCGAACGCCTCCCAGGCCGATTGCGACAGCGACGGCGCGGGCGATGTCTGCGAGATGGCGACGTGCCCGGCGGAGGACGCTTCGTGCCGCGACTGCAACACCAACGACGTCATGGACGGCTGTGAATCGTCCGTTGTCACGCAGCTCCTGGGGACGATTCCCAAGCCAAGCGGTGCAGCCGGCTTCGGTGAGTCCTTCTCGCTCAGCGGCGATCGGATTCTGATCGGTGCGCCAGGGGAGGACGCGGCGTACATTTATCGTCGCGAAGAGGCGGATTGGGTGCAGGAAGCACGTCTGGTTCATACGGACTACCGAGGCGCTATGTATAGGTACGGTGCGCGCGTGGTATTGGACGGCGAACGCGCGGCTGTTATGAGCGAAGGAGACTGGAGCCCGGACCCGTCCGTGGTTGACGTTTTCGCGTTTGCTGATGGCCAGTGGCGTCTCGAGGAAACGTTGTTTGTTCCGACGACTCCCGATTCGGTGTGGTATGGCGACTCCATCTTGGCGTTGCAGGGAGACCTTCTGGTCGTTGGCGACCCGAGCGCCGACGGGCCCGGCTTGGACGCGGGTGCGGTGCATTCTTTTCGATTCGACGGCGAGAACTGGCGGCGGCTGGCCCGTCTTCAACCGACCGACGCGGCGCAGAAAATGTCGTTCGGACATTCGCTGTCACTGAGCGACGGTCTTCTCGTTGTCGGGGCGCCGGACGAGGATGGCGCCTGTGAAAACGACCTCCAGTGCGATTCCGGCGCCGCGTACCTCTTCGCGTTCAACGGTGCAGCGTGGGTGCAGGTCGGCAAGCTCGTTTCGGAGTCGCGGGAAGAGGCTGACTTGTTCGGTTCGTCCGTTTCGACGGACGGCGTGTCGATTGTCGTCGGCATCCCAGGTGCCGACGTGAGCGGCGTGCGGAGCTGGCAGTGGGGTTGCGTCGAGGTCTTTCGGCGCGTTTCCGGAGCTTGGAAGCAGGTTGATGAGATCGAATACGCACTGGGGTCTACCGATGATCCGAAGTTCGGCAGTTCGGTGGCTGTCAGCGGTGGCACGCTCCTTGGGATGGGTATGCCCGAGTTGGCCACCGAGCCGAACCCGTTGCTCGTTTTCCGCGACTCGGGGCTGATCAACGAAATCGCTCGAATCGAATCAATCGCGCCTGATGGACATCTATCCTCTCGTATCGCCTTCGACGGGAAGATCGCAGCCGTGTGGGACTGGAGCAACGGCGGCCAGATCGCGCTCTACGACGTCGACCGGCGCTGCAACGCCTCGGATGATGTCCCCGATGACTGCGAACCGGACGCGGATGGCGACGCGCTGGCCGACGTCTGCGACAATTGCCCGGACGTTTCGAATATCGGTCAGGTGGATGCAGACGGCGACGGCGTGGGTGACGCGTGTGATGTCTGTCCCTCGGTGTCGGACGTCGATCAGGCCGACGGGGATGGCGATCTCGCGGGTGACGTCTGCGACAACTGCCCGGCGGATGCCAACGCTGATCAGGCCGACTGCAACGGCGACGGCCGGGGCGACGTCTGCGAGATGGCGACGTGCGCGGCTGATCCAGCCTGCGGCGACTGCAACGGCAACGGCGTCCCGGACGGATGCGATCTCGTCCAGTTCGAACAGTCGGCGAAGATCACAGCGGACGACGGCGACGCGGACGATGCACTCGGGGCTTCGATCGATCTGAGCGGCGATCGGCTGATCGTCGGCGCGCCGATGGATGAGGATTCCGGCACGTACGCCGGTGCGGCCTACATCATGCGTTGGGATGGGCTTGCCTGGACGCAAGAGGCGAAGCTGATCCCTGAGGCCGATGCCGCGGATGATCGGTTCGGCAGTTCGGTGGCTATTGACGGCGACTGGGCGGCGGTCGGTGCGCCGTTTGACGATGACGCGGCGGACAACGCGGGGGCGGTGTGGGTCTATCGAAGCGTCGGCGGCGTGTGGGTGTTCGAGACCAAGCTGACGGCGGACGACGGCGCGGCGGACGATCAGTACGGCGCTTCGGTGGAAATGGCCGGCGGGCGCTTGATCGTCGGTGTTCCGATGGATGACGACTGCGGCATCGATTCGGGCTCGGCCTCTGTCTATCACTTCGACGGCAACGCCTGGGTCGTCGAAGTGAAGTTGTCGCCGCTTGTGGCGAGCGCAGGTGATTTGTTCGGCGCGGACGTGTCGATCAGCGGCGACATGGCCTTGGTCGGCGCACCCCTGGACGATGACGGAGGACTTGGTGCAGGTTCGATACATCTGTTTCGGCGGATCGATCTGGGCTGGGAACGGCTGGACAAACTAACGGCGGCCGACGCTGCCAGTGGTGCTGAGTTCGGTCGTGCGGTGTCGATCAGCGGCCAATCGCTGGTGGTCGGCGCGCGGTACGGATCGGTCGGCGGTATCGATGTTGGATCAGCCTATGTGTTTGGATTCGACGCCGCTACCGATTCATGGACTCAGCGAGAAAAGCTGAGTGCTCATGACGGCATGGCGGGCGATCAATTCGGTGCTGATGTGTCCCTGCACGGTGATACGATCGTGGTTGGTGCGCCGTACGCGGATGACAACGGCGACAACAGCGGCGGGGCGTATGTCTTTCGATACGGCGCGGGCGGGTGGTCGCCGGCTGCGAAGCTCACCCAAAGGCGCGGCGTGGCGTTGGACTACCTGGGCGGATCGGTGGCCGCGGGGGCTGAGGTGGTGGCTGTGGGTGCTCAAGGTGACGATGCGAATGGCAGCGAGAGCGGCGCGGCCTATGTCTTCGAGGCAGCTCCGCGTGACTGCAACGGCGACGGTGTACCCGATGAGTGCCATGTTGGTGACATCGACGGATCGGGATCGACGGATCTGATGGACTTTAGCGGCCTCTTTTCTTGTCTAACCGGGCCTTGCGATGCAGGGTGCGATTCGCCACTTGGGATCGATCGGTGTTGCCGGATCGGTGATGCCGACGGAGACAGTGATATCGATCTTTCAGACGTGTCGGCGTTTCAGCGAAGCTTCGGCAGGCAGTAGGCGGGTCTATCGAAGATCGTCGGGGCGATCTTCCGTGCGTGTGGCGGTGTTGGCGTTGGACCAGACGCAGTCTTCATACGATCCGCGACCGGAGCCACTGTGGCGCAGGAGCGTACGCATGAATGGGGATGGAAGCGTGTCCTTCTGCCAGCCTTCACCGCGGATGATAATGCACACATTGCTGGGGCTACCAACCCTCTCGTTGACGTAGTGCATCGCGTATCCGTCTTCGTCTTCGGTACCGTCGATGTACACGGGCTGGAGCTCGACGTGCGTATCGATGAAGGCGTGGTTGTACGTCCAGTTTCGCCCGTGCCAGCCGCGGAGGGTCTTGGAAGGACCAGGATCCACGCCCTGCCCGATCCAGGGGCAGCCCTGTCCTCCAAATGCGTCGTGCGCGGCGTCGAGCTCTCTTCGCGATGCCCAGGCCCAGCGCCCGATGTTCTCTTCGTAAGCGATCGTCCGCGCGGGCGTGGGGATCCGACTACCAGGGCGCAGATAGGGCGAATTGCTCCCCATTTCGCCATTCTTGAACCCCGGGCCCAGCGAACCTGAACTGGTGACCATGAAGACGTTGGCGGCGTAGCTGTTGCCGAAGTGGTCGAAGGAGGAGCGTGTCGGGTTATCGATCCAGTCGGGGCAATGAGCGCCGCCGGGCGGTCCGTTATCGGCCGGGCAGCGGTAGGTATCGAGTTCCAGCTCGGTGTCCTTCTTGGCGAACGTCCGGTTGAGTCGACGGCCGCTGCGTGCGTTCTGAAAACCCGTGGGGTACAAGAGGCTGTTCAGCGGTCTGGTTGCGGCGCCGAGGCCGAACTTAGCGCCGTACTTGCTGTTGAGGGGGTCGCCGGGTGACCCTGTGAGGAACCTATCGCGCCCGATGCCGCTTTTGCCACCCCACTCATACGCGCCGATGAACATGGGTTCATTGCAGATTGTACCGGGGGTTTGGCCGGGGCATTGATTGTACTGCAGGGGATGGACGGGGATGTACCAGCCGTTGGGGTCGTCGGCCATGTAGGCCCGACTGGCCACGCCGATGTCTTTGAGGCGTTTGGCGCAGAGGGAAAGGCGCGTTTGTCGGCGGGCGTTGGCGAGCGACGGGGCGGCCAGGGCGATCGCCAGTGCGGCGATCAGTGCGAGGACGCCGAACTCGGTCAGTGTGAAGGCGGGGTGAGAATGTACACCGCGCGATTGGGTGTGACTGGACGATGTCCCCACGGTACGCCGCTCCAATAAGCTACATTACGGAAAAAAGCTCGGCAGTGCCGGTTTAGGCTTCAATCCAAGCCTCCGCTGGAGTATACTGTACACGCTTCGTGGGCGGATATCAAGTGTCTGCTCGGTTTGAGATGCGTTTCGTTGACGACAGTGCCATTCTTCGGGGCACCGGGTGGTTTAGTCGGTTTCGAGTCGCTGGGGAGGCGGCGCGAACGGGTCAAATGGGTTGGACCGCGTTGGAGGGTCGACTCGATGGTAGGGCGGCATCGGCAACATCGCACCGTTTGGATCTTCGTCCTGCTCCTGTTGATGGGGGCGTCGGTGTGGGTGGTGTCGGTCGGGCGCGTCGCCGCGGAGCATGGGCCGGAGCGCGTACGCGACGCTGCGCCTTCGGAGTATGGACTCGACAGCGCCGATTCGTCATCGGTGAATACGGAGTGCGCGACGGCGGCGCCGATGGCCGGCGAGGGAACATTTCCATTCGACCTGTCGGGGCCGGTTACGTGGGATTTGCCGACGGGTGCGTGCTCTCCTTATGACGGGCATCTCAGTGACGTGTGGTATTGTTGGACCTCAAGCTGTACGGGAGACGTGACCGTCGACACCTGCGGGCAAACGCTGGTCGACACGAAGATCGAGGCGTACGACGGTTGTGATTGCGCCGGCGGGCCGATCAACTCTCTGAGATGTGACGACGACGCGTGTGTTTATCAATCGCGGTTGTCGTTCAGCGCCGCGGCGGGGCAGAGCTACCTGATCCGTCTGGGGGTGTCGCCCAAGGATCTCGTCAGCGGCGGGCTGGGTACGTTTACGATTGACTGCAGTCCGGATCCTGTACTTCCGTGCGCGGTGCCGGGCGAGCATTGTCAGCCGCCGCGCGAATCGAGAGATGGCGGCGGACGTTCGCATCGAGTCGCGGACGATTTCGTCGTCGCTCCCGACGAGGGTGCCGTTGACCCCTATGCCCC
>JAJDDV010000151.1 GCA_029260135.1 Phycisphaerae bacterium
ACCACCGCCCGCTCTACGACTGGTTCATCGATGCGCTGGGTGTATACCACCCCCAGCAGATCGAGTTCGCGCGGTTGAACCTCACGTATACGCTCATGAGCAAGCGCAAGCTGCTCGAGCTGGTGCAAGAAAAGCACGTCAGCGGGTGGGACGACCCGCGCATGCCGACGATTTCGGGTATGCGCAGGCGCGGGTTCACGCCGGAATCGATCCGCAACTTCTGTGGCCGGGTGGGCGTCGCGAAGTTCAACAGCACAATCGACATGGCGCTGCTGGATCATTGCGTTCGCGAGGATCTCAACAGGCGCGCCCCGCGCGTGATGGGTGTGCTGAATCCGCTGCGCGTGGTCATCGAGAACTACCCCGAAGATCAGGTCGAGCAGATGGAGGCCGTCAACAATCCGGAAGACCCCGACGCCGGAACGCGGGAGGTGCCGTTCTCTCGCGTGCTGTACATCGAGCAGGACGATTTCCGCGAGGATCCGCCGCGAAAGTTCTTCCGCCTCTCGCCCGGACGCGAGGTGCGATTGCGGTACGGCTATTTCATTACGTGCACCGACGTGGTGAAGGATGACGCGGGGAATGTTGTCGAGCTTCGCTGCACGTACGACCCAGCCACACGCGGCGGCGATTCACCGGACGGTCGCAAGGTCAAGGCCACGCTGCACTGGGTCTCGGCCGCGCACGCGGTGCAGGCCGAGGTGCGGATGTATGAGCATCTGTTTACGAAGGAGAATCCGGAAGAGGTGGATGACCCGTCCGAATCGGACCGGAGCCGCGGGCCTCAGCCCGCGCGAAGTGGGGGACCCGCACGGAATACCGAAGGCGAAACATCGGCCGACTGGCGATCCAACCTCAACCCGGAATCGCTGACCGTAGGGAGTGAGTGCTTCATCGAGCCGAGCGTGAAAGGGGCTGATGCGGGAACGCGCTACCAGTTCGAGCGCAACGGGTATTTCTGCGTGGATCCGGATTCGACGGCGGAGAAGCTCGTGTTTAACCGGACCGTGACGCTCAAGGACGCGTGGGCGAGGATGCAGAAGAAGCAGGGCAAGTAGGGGTGTGGTCCGTACAGCGGGTGTTGCGGATTCACGGTGTTCAGACAAGAGGTGCATCAAGATGCACCCTACTGTCTTACCGCAGAGTGCGCGGAGAGCGCAGAGAGTGGAGCGGCAGGTCAACCCTTCGCTGGCGCGAAGGAACGACCTGCCCTACGGGAAAGCCGGTGCCACACGGCATGCCCGCGCCTGCGGCTTGGGCATGGCACCCGACGGTGCATTGGACAGCGATAAAACAACAGGTGCATCGAGATGCACCCTACAGCTTGGTCCGCACAGCGGACCCTACGATTACGTCCGCAGGGCGGGCCGTATGGGTGTGGTCCGCACAGCGGACCCTACGAGGCGAGCCGCAACTTGGATGCGGGTTGGGTCTACGCGATGTACTCGCGAGGGTAGGATAGCGGTCCGCACAGCGGACCCTACGCGGAGTTGTCGTCGCGAAAGTCTCAGAGCCCCTGCCCGCACCGAGGGACCCCGAGGAGAGGCACGACCATGACTGATCGCCTGAAGGAATTCCGCGAATTTCGCGAGAAGATGAACGAGCGAATCCTGACCGCCAAGAACCTCAACATCAACCGGTTCTTCACGCTGGACGGCAAGGCCTATGAGGACGGAGCCCTCGATGGGCTGACCAAGGAGCTGGCCGGCTTGTCCGCGTCGATGGTGCTGCGGTGCGATGACTGCATCGCCTATCACGTCATTCGGTGCAAGGAACTCGGAGCGACGGATGAGCAACTCTTCGAGATCTTCAACGTCGGTTTGATCGTCGGCGGGTCGATCGTGATACCGCATCTTCGCCGCGCGGTGGCGCTGGTGGATGAGCTGAACGGGGAGGGTACCGGTGAAACGTCGTAGGAGACGGTGAAGGCGATCGGACACCGTTTGCTGTCCGGTGAAGGACTGCTCGGGACAGGCTTATGAGCTTGGCGAACTCGAGTTGACCGACTGGAAAGTCGGTCCCGCAGTCAGACTGAGTTGTTCAGCGGCTGATTGAGTGCGACGAAGCGATGCCTTTTGCGCCACGCACGAGGGGTGGCGCAACATTCCAGAGGTGCCGGCGATGAGCAAAGTCAGCTTTGATTCGATCCCGTGGGAGTCCACGTTGCCACACGCGCGGTCCAAAGCCGTTGCGCGAGACGGACGTCAACTTCGGATTCTGGAGATCGACCGGGAATTCGTGGAGCCTGGATGGTGTACGAAGGGGCACGTCGGGTATGTCTTGACGGGGGAGCTTCAGCTCGAGTTTGCCGATCGCACCGAGCGTTTTTTGGCGGGTGACGGGTTCTTCATCGCGCCGGGTGAAGCGGAAAAGCACAGACCGGTAGCGTTGACGGACTCCGTGCGGATGCTGCTCGTCGAAGCGGTGTAGGAAGTTGTCCGGCGTGGGGGCGAGGTTTGTCCTCGGTTGAACGACCCCTCGATCCCGCCTTGGCAAGGGGGAGGATGATGGCGTGGTCGCGGACGGGAAAGGTGAAGAAGTCGAGCGATCTCGGGTAGGTTGGGTCGGTCGATTCGCTCCTTGACCCCCATCGAACCGCGAGACTTCGCGCGGGCTGAAGCCCGCGGCTCAGATCAGAAAGACGGGTGCAGCGGTTGGTCGCTGCGCGCTCAAGAATGATACGCCGTCTTACCGATGGCGGGCTTGTACCGTCGACGGTTCTTGCGTATCCTGCCAAAGTTCGAGCGGTCCAAGGTCGAGAGAATTCTGCACGCGGTCATTACCCGAGATAGGAAGGAGTACGTCATGTCGAATCAGGTGAACCCGATTCCGGAGGGTTTCCGAACCATCACGCCGCACATGGTGGTGCGGAACGCCGGGGAGGCCATGGAGTTCTACAAGAAGGCGTTCGGGGCTGAGGAGGTCTGCCGGATGAACGGTCCGGACGGCAAGTCGGTCATGCACGCGGAGCTGAAGATCGGCGACTCGATGCTGATGCTGTGCGACGAGTGGCCTCAGGAGCCGTACTGCAAGTCGCCGCAGTCACTGAACGGAACGAGCGTGACGATTTCACTGTACGTCGAGGATGTCGACGCGTTGTATCAGCGCGCGCTGGATGCGGGGGCGACGACGGTCATGCCGCCGATGGATGCGTTCTGGGGCGATCGCTACGGCAAGGTGAGCGACCCCTACGGTCATCAGTGGGGTCTTGCCACACACAAGCAAGACCTGACGCCCGAGGAGATCGGCAAGGGGGCCGAGGAGTTCTTCGCGAGCATGGGCAGTTGCGGTCAGCCGTAGTCACCCGTTCGTCAGACATTTGATCTGCCCGTTGAAGTACCGCCGGCGGCATGGCCGTCGGCGGTACCGGCAGGTTGCCCTCAGAGGGCTTCACTTCGTGACTCTCCGCTTGCGCATCATCTTGCGCGGTCTCTCCGTCGTGTTCCGATAGCCCTGTTCAGCGGGCACATCTGTAGTCCTTCCCTTTTGGAATTCGTAGACCCGACGGGGTCGCTCACGAGAGCTTCTACCGGACCACCTACGCCGCTTACCGGACGCGCTGTCTTTGCCCGTTGGCGGGCAAAGGTTGCGTCTTCGGCCTGCCGATCGACGGAAGAGTTTTGAGGCGTTGTAGGTCCTACGTGTGCTTATCGGAAGCGATGGGCGTGGGTCGGACCACACGCGCGATACACGTTTGCGCAAGGATCCGGCGTCCCATGCAGTCGTCGTTACGATCGAGTTCACCGTGTCACGCTGCTCGCGTGCTCGTGGTCGAAGACAATGCGCTGAATCAGCGTGTGGCGGAGTGGCTGCTCAGGAAGCACGGGTGCGCCGTCATCATGGCGGAGAACGGATTTGAAGCGCTCGACGTTCTCGAACGTGAGTCGGTCGACCTGATCCTCACGGACGTTGAGATGCCCGGGATGGACGGGCTGGAGACCACGCGGCGTGTGCGAGGGGATGAGCGTTGGAAGCACCTCCCGGTCGTGGCCACGACCGCCCAAGCGACAGGCGAAGACCGGCGTCGTTGCCTGGAGGCCGGGATGGACGACTTCATCGCAAAGCCGCTGACCAAGGAGAACACGCGATCCGTCTTGGCTCGGTTTACGGTCCAGGGGCCAAGAGAAGTGGAGATCTTGGACAAGGACCGCGCGCGCCCTCCGTACGATGGGTCGCTGGACGGTTCGACAACGCGGTCCCGCACGCCGGTCGAGATCGAGACCGCGCTCAACTTGATGGCGGGCGATCAGGAGCTCATGGCTGAGGTCTTGGGCATTCTCGCGGACAGACTTCCCGAGATCCTCGGCCAGATTCAGATCGCCGCGGAGAACGAGGACGCGTCGGAGATTCTGTTGCAGGCGCATGGTCTGAAGGGGGCTGCCGCCAACGTCGCGGCGGAGCCCGTTCGTGAGGCGGCGGAACGACTCGAAGTGGTCGCCAAGCAGAGCGATTTCGGCGCCGTTGCGCGGGCGGTCGATGACCTGCGTGTTCAGGCCGAACGATTTGATGATTTCGCTCGGTCGTACCGTGGCGAGTGAGGAGATCGTTGTGGAACGTCCTTATCTGGCACTTGTTGTTGATGACAACGCGGCTAGCGCGGGGATGCTCGCGGCATCGCTGCGAAAGGGCGGGTACGACGTTCTGACGGCTTCTGACGGTCACGAGGCGATTGAATTGACGTCTCAGCGGCGTCCGGACGTTGTCCTTCTTGACATGCGCCTTCCGGGGCGCGACGGACTCGAGGTCTGCCAGACCCTGAAGAGTGTCGAGGCGACCGCGTCGATCCCGATCATCTTCGTCACAGCGGTTTCCGAGGCGGACGTGATGCTCGCGGCGTTCGAGGCGGGCGGCGCGGACTATGTGACGAAACCGTTCCGAACGGCCGAGGTGCTGGCGCGGGTTTCGGTTCATGCCAAACTGCACCGGGCGGAGACCGCACTTCGTGAGAAGAAGCAGCAAACCGAACAACGTGCGCAGGAACTGACCGAGGCCAATGTTCACCTGGCCAGCTTGAGCCGAAGCGATCCGCTGACGGACTTGCTCAACCGTCGCGCATGGGAGGAGGCGGCGACGAAAGAACATGATCGATTCGAGCGCCATGGGACGACGTACTGCATGCTCGTGATCGACGTGGACCAGTTCAAGAATTTCAACGATTCGCTGGGACACCAGTCCGGCGACGATTGTCTGCGGCGTGTGGCTCAGGCCATCGCGTCGACCTGCCGGAGTCTCGACCAGGTGGGGCGTTATGGTGGCGAGGAGTTCGCCGTACTGGCGCCGGAGACCGGCATCGAAGCGGGTTTTCGTCTCGCGGAGCGGATTCGAAAGGCGATCTGGGCGTTGGCGATCATCCACCCTACCAGTTCGGTCGCGGAGCGTATCACCGCGAGCACGGGCGTCGCCAGCGCCGCGCCCGGGCCCTGGGCCGACGCGCTGAAGCGCGCAGACGATGCGATGTACGTCGCGAAGCGCGCGGGCAGAAACATGGTCTACGCCGACCACTCGTCCCGGCGATTGGAGGATGTATCGTCTCACCGAGATCAGACGCCTGATGCATCGATTCATCCACCGACACCGCAGGAAACGCGTCCCTCGGTGCTGATTGTCGATGACGTTGCGGACGACCGGGCGCTGCTTCGGCACGGTCTCGAGCGGGAGGACTTCGCGGTTCGCGAAGCCGACAACGGGCGCGACGCAATCGCCATCGTCGCCGATGATCCGCCCGACGCCATCATCATGGATGTGATGATGCCGGAGATGGACGGGCTGGAGTGTACGCGCCAGCTGCGCAATGATCCTGACGCGCGTGACATTCCCATCCTCATGCTCAGTGCTTGCGACGAAGGACAGGAGATCGTCTCGGGGCTCGAGGTGGGGGCTGATGAATACCTCACCAAGCCCGTCCGAATGGATGAGTTTCTGCTGCGCGTTCGCTCGATGGCCCGCCTGCACCGCGAGCGATCGCATTTGCTCCACAGTTATGAGTTCCGCGGCGAGAAAACACGGATTCTGGGGTGCCTGCTCGATTTCTCACGGGTCGTGGGCGCCAGTCAGAATCTCCAGGAAGTCCTCAAGGCGACGCTTCACGTGACGGCCGAGGTGACCAGCAGCAGTCGTGTCTCGATTATGCTGCCGGACGCTGAGCGAAAGGCGATGCGAATCGTGCAGTCCATCGGCATTGATGAGAATACCGCGCGGAGCGTGCGGGTGCCGCTCGGTGAGATGATCAGCGGTTCTGTCTTTACGTCGCGCCGGGCCGTCGTGATCAACCATCAGAGCGAAGCGAGGTTGCAGCGCCACCCCTATGATTCGCCCTTCTTCGCCGGCGTTCCGCTGGCATCGATCCCGATCGGAGCATCCGGCGAGACGATCGGCGTGTTGAACGTGACGGACCGATTCGGACGACGTCCCTTCGAGATGCAACATACGGAAGCGATCGACTTGATCGCCGGGATCGCGGGTGCGGCGATCCACCGGCTAGCGGGTCGAAGAAACCACGACCAGGCATGTGGTACGGCGCTGGTGGCGCTGGCCAGGCTGGCGGAACGGCGCACGTTCGACATCGGCCGGCATCTCGAACGGGTGGCGCGATACTGCGTGATCCTGGCTGCCGAGCTTCGGCACGATGACGGGTTTGCCGGTCACATCGACGATACCTTCCTCCATGACCTCCAACGCGCGGTTCCGCTGCACGATATTGGGAAACTCGGTCTTCCGGACGAGATCCTGCTGAAGGCGGGGAGGTTAACCGCGGACGAGAGAACGGTCATGCAGTCCCACGCCCTGGTCGGTGCCGAGAGCATCCGGTCGGCGGACTCGAGTGGGCAACATGGGGAGTTTCTCGAAATGGCGGCCGTGATCGCCGAGACGCACCACGAGTGGTACGACGGTGGTGGATATCCGCGCGGTCTCAAGGGGAACGACATTCCGCTATCCGGTCGCATCGCCGCCATCGCTGATGTTTACGACGCGCTGACCACGAGCAGAGTCTACCGGGATGCCGTAACGCCGGATCGGGCGGTGACCATGATCACCGAGCTCTCGGGAACGCAGTTCGACCCGAGTATCGTGGAGGCGCTCCTGCGATGTCAGGGCGAATTCGAAGCCGTCGGTACCGAGCTTTCCGATCCGGCGGCGTCGGAAGTGGATGCGCCCCAGGCGGTCACTTCGCCGCGATAACTCGTTGTGCAACCGATCGAGATCGACTCGCGAGGAAGGCGACGCGTTGTCGTCCCCCAGCCGCGCCGATTCAATCGTGGTGGGGCCATGCCGATCGGGTCGGTGGCCACATCGCGCTGCCGCGCATCATTCGGCGCCCGATCCGGCTCGACCCGGTGCGACGACCGCCGCCCGCTTTCGGTTCGGTGGGCCGGTACGATTCCCAGCACTGCCGGCAACGCCGGGAAAAGGCCCGTTCCGGCTCACGGACGATGGCTGGGAACCCACAGTGCGGGCATTTCATGTAGAGCGCACCCATCTCTTTCCCCCCTCGATGGAATGCCTGCCAATCAGGCGTTCGGTTCCCCGCGATGCGGCGTTACGATCAGGTGGCCGTATCGACCTGGCCGGCGACTAACCGCCGCCACGACTCCCGCCGGTAAGTCCTCGGTGGTGCTTCCCCACGCGCCGTACCACCCAACGGCCGCCGGTGATGTTGGTCGGATAGACCGATCGAGCGGAGATGAACCCGCTCTCCTTCAGCGTAAGACCGGGCGCGGCGCCGACGATCTCGGCCAGGAGCAAAACGGCATCCTGCACGCCGATCGGGATGATGTCGGTCGACACCGGTGCCGTCATGAACTCCTGATCCATCAGAAAAGCATCCGCGGCTGATTGATCGTCCATCAACGCGGTGTCGTCATCGACATGGTTGAGGCCCAGAAGATGTCCCGCCTCATGCGAGCCGATGTTGCCGATGGCTAAACCGAGCTGCGAAGCCGTGGGTGGTGACGAGAACAGTCCCGTTCCGAAGGTCTCGGTGAAAATGACCGCGTCGTCGCAGAAATCGGAGTTGTAGAGATCCACGTCCTCGGCAATACCAAACGTCGATTCGCTGAAACCGCCGAAATGGACGGTGGAGACCTTCGTATCGTCGATCGGGATTCCGTCGTCGGACGTAATGATCGTCACACCGAACCGCTCGAAGTTTTGCTCGAACGCAAGTCGAATCGCGTCTTTGAGTGCTTGGGTCTGTCCGCTGTAGATGGGAGAGATCGCGCCGCCGTCGAAGGGGACCACGGTCGAGACCTCCAATACGTGTGAATCGATGTCGGCGCCGTCGAAGTCCAGAAAGAGCGTTTGTGCGACGGGCGGCGGTACGAGAGATCCGCCGGTGACTTGGATCTCGAAATCGTAGCTGCCGGCGAGCGTCCCGCGGACCGCAAACGCCGAGTGGGTGACGACCAGGTAATAGCGATCACTGGAATGACGCACGACCCATTCGATGTAAGGGTCGAGAAAGCGAGGACCCGCGTTTGCCCGGTCGTCGCTGGCATAGACGAGCCGCTGCTGATCGTCGTACAACGCGATGGAGACGTCGAGGTTCGTTCCGGCCGCCGTCGTGTCGATGACCACCTGGTCGCCCGCGTTCAGTTCGCCCAGCAGGAAGACGTCGAGATCACCGGGCTGCTCGATCATCCCCTCGACGCGCAGTGCCCCATCCGCATCGAGGAGAGTAACGTCTGCCAGCGCGAAGGAGTCGTTCGGTTCGACACTCACCTTCGTCGACGGGGGCGTCACGGTTCCACCGCCGCCGGTACCCGTCCCCGTGCCCACACCGCTGCCACATCCGGCGGACAACGCAAGAAACGCCATCCCAACCGTAGCGATCCATCCTCGCGTCCGCCACTGGGGCCGTGCTCGTCGCCGATCGATGTCCAAGCCGTTCACTCCGTTCAAGGTGGAGATTGTCGTCATCCTTCGCGCTCTCGTCACGGGCGGTCTCCAGCCCCGCTGCGTGCGGTGACTATCCTACGCGCCACCCAAGTGGCGGATCAACCATGGCCCTAATGATCTTCCAGTCCGCAACTGCTCAGCCGGAGCAGCTGCCGCGCGGGCGGCGCATTCAAATCGCGCTGCACGAGCGTTTTTCGCCGCTCGAGCCGCCGTGCCTTCCGCTCGGCCAGGTCTCGATCGCCACCTACGACGTCGAGCAGATACGTCATGGCATCTTGATACCCCAGCGGGAAGACCGACGTGTAGATCGGCGAGCGAGAGAACTCCTGGTTCTCCAGCAGTTCGTTCAGGCTCGCGCTGACGTCCATGATTCCCGTCGGGTCGTCCGTGTGAACCATGCCCAGCAGATGTCCGATTTCATGACTGGCGACGTTGGCAATGGCCTGTCCAAGCTCTTCCAGCGTAGGGTCCAGCGGTACGAACGCCTCGAACGTATCCGTGAAGATGATCGCTTGCTGATTCGTGGTGGCGTTGAACTCGTCGACGCCCTCCGCCACGCCCAACAGTGCCGCGTCATACGCGCCGAAGAAGACGCGTGTCGCCCCCGGCGCATACCGATCACCCTCATTCGTCGACAGGACCGTGACAGAATAGGCTTCGTAGTCGGCGCGCACGCGCTTGACCACCTCGCGCATCAAGCGGTCGGTCTGCCCCGTGAATAACGGCGAGATATCACTCGCATCGAAGGGCAGCGTGTCGATCGGACTCCGCTGTCCGATCTTGACGCCCCGGGAACCCGTGAAGTCCAGCAGCACGACGTCCGGCCGACTCGCCCGCGGCTGGGCCGACGGCTCCTTGGACGCCACCAGTCGGTAGTTGCCCGCTCCCGTAAACCCGGGCGTCGGGGCCACGGCGACGTACGACGCGGTCAGGGAATAGGGCATCACCACGTCGACAAATGGTTCCGTACGCCCGAGATAGACGTTGCGGTGGTCGTTGACGAGCAGTGAGGTACCGTCGTCGCTGAAGAGCGCGATGGCGCCGTACAGCGAGTCGTTGGGCGTCATCGTGATGAGAACGCGATCACCCGCCTCGAGGGGTCCCAGCGCAAAGACGTCGACGTCGTTCGCGCCGCTGATGTACCCACGAATTTCCCATGGCTCCGACTTGAGCGCCACCGGTTCTGCCAGGTCAAACCAGTCGTTGGGATTGGCTTCGTAGTAGACGGAACCGCTCGGATCGTCCAGCGCGGACAGATTGAGCGTAGACCTTGGATCACCGGTGGTACCAGGTAGGACGGACGATCCGCACCCTGCCGTGGCGGCGATGCAAAGGCCGACCACCAGGCGCGCAACGCCGGCGGACGAGAAACCTTGGATTCGCACAGCTCTTTCCCCAACGCGAGGTGAACACACCTCACCCCCCCCTGTCTGATCCGCGTCGTTGCTTCCATCCGACGCGAGAGCCGACCGGTTCCAACACCTTGGTGTGGCTTGGATGGCGCGCCGGCCTCTGTGCGGCGTGCCCTGACGATCGACCTTGACCAAAAACGGTGCTTCTTCCCCTCCGCAGAATGACTTTACGATACGGGTGGGTACGGAATCGGAGCGATGCCACAGATGGGCGACATGGATCGCACAGGACAGGGACTTTCGGACGTCGCTTTTTCTCGGCGGGGCCCGCTCCTCGCGTGGGGGTGCTGCGAAAAACCCCAGGCGACAGACTCATGAGGTGGGAACCATGCAACGTTGGCCGAAGGGGCTATAATCCGTCCCATCATGAGACCCTTGGCGCTGACAGAGCGACAGCAGCAGGCCGTCGAGGCTACCGGACGAAGTGTGATCGTCTCGGCCGCCGCCGGTTCGGGAAAAACCGCCGTATTGGCCCGGCGGTGCGCCTACCTCGTCTGCGACGCACCGCCCGAGGTTCGCTGCGATGTGGATCAACTGCTCGTCTTGACCTTCACCGACGCGGCTGCTGCCGAAATGCGGGCACGGATTCTCGAGGCCATTCGCCAACGTCTTGCGACCCAACCCGACGACCCACGTCTCCGGCGGCAAATCGCTCTGTGCGACGCCGCCCAGATCTCGACGATCCACGCATTTTGTCTGTGGATGATCCGTCGCTGGTTCAGCCGGCTCGCGATCGATCCACTCGCGCGCGTGATGGACGACAGCGAAACGCGTGTGCTCAAGAGCGATGTGCTCGACCAGCTCCTTGTGGAGCAATACGAGAGCGAACCCGCCTTCACGAGGCTCGTCGACGTTTACGGACTCGGCGACGATCGCGACATCGCACGATTCGTTCTCAGTCTGTTCGACTTCACGCGCTCGCTACCCGAGCCCGACGAGTG
>JAJDDV010000152.1 GCA_029260135.1 Phycisphaerae bacterium
CCTGCGACCGGATCTGGGATTACCGCTTCAGAGGATAACAAAGCGGGCTGCCTGAGGAAAGCGCTGAATGTGCGCGGCGCGCGCACCGGCAAGATGGGCGAACCGGTCGCCTGCCGACTGGTTCGCCTGTTTCACCATCAACGAAACCGTGGGATCAACCGGCTTTCGTCTTGAAGTCTTTGCCGACCCACGGTTTGGCGATGACCAGCATGACGGTCGAGCACATGGCAATGCACGCGTAGATCAGCCACATCACCTGCGTGTTTTGTTCGCCCTCCGCCGGACAATAACGATCCATCATCCAACCGGAATAGAGCCAGGGCACGATCACCTTGGTGAGGAACCACGGAAGTTGGGCCACGCCCATGTACTGCCCCGTGCGGCCGGGCGGCGCTATCTCCGCTGCGTACTGCATGAAGCGCGGTTGCCACATCGCCTCGCCGATCGTCATGATCAAGATGTAGAGGAACAATGTCCACGCGTACGGCCCGATCACCAAGAGGAAGGCCGGGGCAGCCATGATGAACGTCCCGTAGATCATCATGTTGTAGACTTTTGCCTTCTGCGTCATCGCGGTGATGATCGGAACCGCGATGAAGATCAGGATGGGGTTCGCGTTCGCTGCGATTTCAAAGTAATCCCCGATCCAGCCCTCAAACGCACGCGAAATATACTGCGGAAGCACAAGCCAGTTGTACGTGAAGAGCGTCTGAACGGGAATGAGCGCGAAAATGAAGAACGCGAACTTTGGATCGGCCAGCGGGTGCCTTGCCACCCAGCGTCCCGTCGGTGGAATGATGACCAACGCCACCCATGCCAGTGCTAGCGCGCCTGGCACGATATAGCACAACGGTGCGTCCAGGCGCATGAAGATAGCGAACAGCGCAGCGCCGGCGAGCAGCCAGAGATGGAAGGGAACGCTTGGCGTATCGTTCGTTTGTGCCGGCCTGTTCGCGTCAGGCTTGGCGTCATTCTCTTTGACCTCGGCTCCCTTTTTGCCTTCAGCCGCCTTGATCGCCGCCGTCTCTTCTTTGGCGGTCGCGATGGCGGTGGCCACCGTTCGCTTCGACAATATGAAGATCGTCACGAACAAACCGCACAGGGTGAAGGCGGTGTAGACCCAGAACACGCCGGAAATCCCGAGCCCGAGGAAATCCTCGTCCCTCAAAAGGAACGCGAAGCTGGGCAGCCAACCGCCCAGGTTCATCAATGCGTACAGCATTGCGAATCCCATGGCTGCCGTTTTGGGGGTGGTAAATAGGCGAACGCCCGCGTAGGCCGCCGGTTGGTACATCCCGTAGCCAAAGACCACTAGACAGATGCCCAGCATCGTGAGGAGATGAAGGGACGACCACATCGGATCGACGAAGACACGGATGCCGGGGCCCTCCCGATCCGCCTGCAGAAAGTACCCGCCGTTTCGCACGTAGGTGACGTTGACGCCCTTCAGCAACACATTGGCGGGACCGTCCTCGAGCGCACGGATTTCGGTGATCGTTGTCGGGCTCGCCGCTTGTGCCGCCTCGCTGGGCTGTGCCGTCGACCACCGGGAGTGGCTCTTCAGATCGTCGTCGCTGCCCGCAGATTCTCGCTCGGGCGCCTCCTCGCACCCGGACACATCAACGGAGGTGACGTCTTCAGCCCAATGGCTGCGAATCACGAATTCGTCGCCTTCTTCATTGCGCCGTGTGACGTACGCATCTTGTACCGAGAGGGTGGCGCCGACGCAGAGTCCGATTTCCTCCGCCGCATGTGCGAGCAGGCGCGACGTCACAGGCGCGGAACCGTACTCAATCTGCCAATCCTGGGCCTCGCCCTCAACGATGCGTGCGTTTCGGATCTGCACCAATCGCGATTCGAACGAGGCATCAGGGACGAGGCCGTCGCCGGCGGACAGGTCGACAGCGAGAGGGGTCGCCGGTCCACTCGCCCCATTGTCATTAGCCAAGACCGAGGCGTCTGCGATGACTTTGACGCCGTCAATGGTATCCATCTTCGTGACGTGCAAGTCGACCTTGTCACCGGCGACGACACCGGGTCTAGCAGGTTCAAGCCCGAACACGTTGGGCGCACCCGCCATTGCGATTCGGCCGATCAACATGAACGCGAATGCGGATACAAGCGCGAATCGTACACCCCATTTATCAGCCACAGCCCCGAGAAAGAACATAGCGATGGTGATTCCGGCTGTGAGGACCATCACCGAGTTGTGGGATCGCTCATCCGCGTGTTCAACGCCCTGAAATACAAAGTCGGAGAAATAGATCGCCAGGTAACCGAGCATGCCGAAGTAGACCATGCCCTCGATGACGTAGGCGAGGTTGATTCCCCACAGCGCTCGCGGCGCGTGAACGAGATCGACGAACGGCTGCGTGATTTCTCTGAGGGGGCTTTTCTTTTCTTCGGCCATCGTTATCGGGGACCTTTCATCTACATCGCACGGTCTCAGTCAAGGAGCGGGGCCGGATGCACGGAAACGGGTGCCTCCTGGCCCTCGCCAGTCCGCGCGGGCTCCCGACGGGTCGGGGCTTCATTCGTCCGCGGCTCGCCTACTTCATCGCGCCCGTTGCTTCGCGCGGGCTGAAGCCCGCGGCTCGGGTATATCTATTCGGTGCTCCGCGCGGGCTAAAGCCCGCGGGGGGTGCCTCCCGCTCGGTCGGGACCTCTTCCGGTCCGCTCGTCATCCGTCTCAGACGTCTTTCCGCCGGGCAAGCAGGGTGCCATGCCCAAGCCGGAGGCGCGGGCATGCTTCTTTGCCTTGGGATCAACATGGCCGCGCTACGCTTGGCCATGGCCCCCGAACCATCATCGTGGAACTCGTGAAACACGGTGCCAGGGACCTATTTCTCCTTACCCCAGAGCTGCGCCAGCTCGATGAGGATCTTCACGGCCGACTCCATCTGCTCGATGCAGGCGAACTCGAGCGGCGAGTGGAAGTTGTGCATGCCGACCGAGAGATTCGGCGTGGGCAGGCCCATCTCGGAGAGGCGCGAGCCGTCGGTCCCGCCGCGGATCGACTGGAAGTTCGGCTCGAGCCCTGCCTGCTTGATGGCCTTGGCCGCCAGCTCGACCGCGCGGGGTTCCTTCTCGAGGTGCTCGACCATGTTGCGGTATTGCTTCTTGACGTCGACGTCGACCTTGGCGCCGGGGAACTCGGCCATGATCGTCGAGGCGACGTTCTCGAGAATCTTCGCCTGGTCTTTGAGTTCGGCCGTCACGAAGCTGCGAAGGAGGATCTTGATTCTCGTTTCCGGCACGCCGCCCTCGATGACGTAGGGGTGCAGGAAACCGTCACGGTCCGACTCGGTCTCGGGCGAGAGACGCTGCCACGGAATGCGCGTCAGGTATTGGGCGGCCAGGCGAATCGCGTTGATCATCACTCCCGTGGCGAAACCGGGGTGAATGTTCTTGCCGGTGACCGTGACTGTGGCGAGATCGGCCGAGAAGGTCTCGTTCTCGACGCCGGCCTCGGCTTCGCCGTCGAGCGTGTAGGCGCATCGGGCGTCGATCTTCTTGATGTCCACTTTGTCGCAGCCGCGCCCGACTTCTTCATCGCAGGTGAAAACCACGCGGATCGGTCCGTGTTGGAGCGTCTTGTCTTCCATCAGGTGGGCGGCGGCGGTCATGATGCACGCGACACCCGCTTTATCGTCCGCCCCGAGCAGCGTCGTTCCGTCGGTCGTGATGAGCGTCTTACCCTTAAGCTCGGCCATCCCTTTGGTCTCGGACGTCAGGATGACCCGGGACTTGTCACCGGAAAGCGGAATGTCCTTCCCGTCGTAGTTCTTGATGATCTGCGGTTTGACGTCTTTGCCGCTGGCCTCCGGCGAGGTGTCCATGTGCGCGAGCAAGGCGATCGTCGGCGCGCCGGGGACATTGCCCGGAATCGTGGCCATCACGATCCCGTGCTCGTCGACGCCGACATTCTCGAGCTGCAACTCTTTGAGTTCGCCGACCAGCAGCTTTCCGAGTTCGAGCTGGCCCTTTGAACTCGGATAGTCGGTCGTTTCCTCGACCGCCGTGGTCTCCACCTTCACGTAGCGTAAGAACCGATCCACCAAACCGTTCATTCTGCACCTCCGCTAGAGAGCAATCCTCCGCCACACCGTACGACGAGTACGTGTAAGAAACCTTTCGCCCCGGCGACCGCCAACCGATCCGTGACATCCGCCACCCAGCCGTCGGGCGGTTGGGCGAGGACCGCAAATCACGGTCAGGCGTTGCGGTGCAGGCCTGGACGCGCCATCGGCCTGTCGTCACCTGAGCGAGGTCGAGCGTAGCCAAAACGGCACCGCAAGGCAATATGTGGTAAACTAGGGTATGGAACGGTCGCGCGCCGCCCACGCATCGAGCCCGGCGCCGGTGGTCGACGCCATGCACTGCGCGGCGAAGCGTCCTGACGGAGATCAGCGATGAATGCTGCTCTCATCTTCTCCGGGACCGGCCCGATCGTCATTCTGACCAGCCACAGCGGTCTGGACGATGCCGCCCTCCTCGACCGGCTTGCCCGAAAAGGAATCCGGAAGTTCATCGCCTTCCCGGTTCCACTGGAGGTGGCCAAAGAGAGGTACGGCGTCCACTTCGACATCGTCTGCGGCGACCTTCACGAGACGGATGACCTGCGGGTGCTGGATTTTGACGGTCGACGCGCGATGGAACTGCTGTCGTTCAACGTGCTCGGCGATCCGGTCTATCACGACGCTTCCGCGAAGTGCTCAGCCGCGTCGCCGTGAGCAGACTCGCGCGCCGCGCCGGCGACGCCCCGGTCCAGCGATCATGGCTCGGGCGCAATCCCCGTGCCGGTTGCGATGCTAGACGGAGCGTTCGAGTTCTCGTCCGTACCGCATCGCAGGACCGCGTTCTTTCAGGGGCACGATAGCGTCACCTGCGGGAATGGATACGTGGCCCCTCTGAAAGCGTCGACCGCACGGGATACGTCGACAATGGTGATCTTGCCATCGAGGATCGCCGGCTCGATGTCGCAACGGGCTTTGATCGGCGCACCGGGCAAGCTGCTGAACTTGTCGAGAATCGACACCACGTCGGTCGGTACACCGACCACACCGTTGGGCGGGCCACACGGCATTGTCGAACAGTCGCTGACGACGTCGCCCCACGACGACGTGTTCAGCGGTAGCGGCAGCGAGTACGACGCTTCCAGCGCGGCGATGCAGATCTCGTCGATGGTCTGAAGGTCGTATGTCGAGCCGGGCACGATCACTTCGTGCGACACATGAACCACGCCTTGAAGCGACCAATCCGTGTAGAACGGATCACATTGAAGTCTCGCCGCGTTGAACGTCGGTGCCGTGTCGTCGTTCAGCCCCGGCAGTTCGGTCATGGGACTCGGCGGACCGACCCAGAGTGTCCTTCCGTTCAATCCGTCGTTGGGCGGCGGAAGGTTGCTGAGGGTAACGCGTATCGCCTGACTCGCGCCGCCATCCCCGGCGGTGAAGGAAAGGTAGCGATTCTTGATGCTGTCATCCGGACCGATCTTCTCCGCGAGCGGCGCAGCCCCAACCAGGCACGAGCACTCATCCGGTTCGCCGTCCAGATCGTCATCCAAGCTCGTCCCGTCGCGTATGTCGCAGAAGTCATCCACGCCGTTGAGGTTACAGTCGCCGGCCGCGCCGTAGACGACGGCGGCACCGCAGTCGTTGCCCGCTCCGCAATCCACCCGAGCCGCACCGACCATCGCCATGCCCCCGGAAACAGCGACCTGCTGACCGAACTGATCGTTGCTCGCAGGAGCGTCCGCGAGGAACTTCGACTGCCTCGTCCACGCCACGCCGTTATCATTGAACGAATAGGCCGTCCCGCAGTTCAGTTGCCCGATTCCGCAACGTGCGCCGGACGAGCCGATGACGGCCCGACCGCCCTCCAACGCAACCGACGTGCCGAAACTCGAGCCGGTCACAAGGTCGCTTGGCGCGATCTTGGACGACTGCGACCAGACGCCGAAGTCGTGATGGAAGAAATAGGCCGCGCCACAGTCGGCGTCGCCGTTGCTGCAATCGACGCGACTCGCACCCGCCACGACATCGTCGCCGCTGATCGCAATGGAACCGCCGAGCGAATCGTCGATCGCCGGATCCGCGGCCGACAGCTTGGCTTCCTCGTTCCAATTGAGACCATCAAATCGATAGACATACCCGGCACCACAATTGGCGATCGACGGCAGGCAGTCCGCAAACGTCGCGCCGACCGCGATCGCATTCCCGCTCACGCTCACCGACGAACCGAACAGATCGGCCGAGGCGGCGTCGGACGAGGTCAACTTCGCCTCTTGCGCCCAACTGCTGCCGCTGTACCGAAAGACATACGCCGCTCCACAGGACGGAGACGCATCTGCACACGCCTTGACGCGCGCGCCGGCGACAACGATGTCTCCATCGATCGACACGGCAGCCCCCAAGAAATCTCCGCCGGACGCATCGGCGGCAAGAAGCTTCTGCTCCTGTACCCACGTCACACCGCTCCATCGAAAGACATAGGCCGCCCCGGTGTTCGCGCCGAAATCGGCCGACCCCGGCGATCCCACGACGGCCACGTCCCCGCGGATCGCCACCGAATCGCCAAACAGCGCGCCGCCCGTCGCGTCGAGTGCGGTCAGCGTTTCCAGATGGGTATAGGTTGATCCCGCTCGCTGAAACATCTGGACCGAACCGGCGTTGGCACCGGCCGCATCGCTCTGCGGCTCCCCGACGATCGCAAAGGCATCGCTAATACCGACCGAATCTCCAAACGCATCACCCGCCCCGGGAACCGGGCTGACGAGATGCGCAACCTCGCATCGCTGAACCGGTCCGGACGCACCTTCCACGGCGCCTCGTGCATTCACCAGTCCCCAGCCGAACACGGTGTCGTACCCGGAGGAGCCGAGATCCACCGCGGAATCGGCCATGATCTGCACGACTCCATCCGGCCAGAGGGTTCGATCCGTCGCCAGTACCAACGCCGCCACGCCGGCCGAATAGGGAGAGGCGTACGAGGTTCCGTCGACGATACAGACATCGCCGGAACAGAAACCGTCGAGTCCCGTCTCGTCCGCCGTGAAGATGCTCACACCTGGTGCGGAAAAGGCCAGGCCTGTTCCGAACTGACTGAACGTCGCCCGGTTTCCGAATCGATTTATCGCCCCGACCGCCTCGACCGTGCTAAGTGTCGCCGGATAGCTCAGCGACGCTGCGCCACTGTTGCCCGACGACGTGAAGTGGACAATCCCGTTGTCACGAGACGTCTGGTACTTCACGCTGATCGTCGAGACGCCCGGCATTCCGATACTTGCGTTCGTCACGCGAGCCCCGAGGGACTCCGCCCACGACAAGGCGTTCACGACCCACGTGGAGGCAACCGATCCGAACCCGTTACATGGCACATTGGATACGAAGACCCTTGCGGACGCCGTGCGCGTGTGGGGCGCCACGCCGGTGGTGTCGAGCGCGTTGTTGATGATCGCGGAAACGGTTCCTGATGTCGTCGTGCCGTGGCCGTCGCAGGAGTTGCCGGGCCCACCGTCTGTTCCTTGACCGGTGAAGTCCGCACCGGGAATCTGATTCAGATCCGGGTGATCCTGCTGAGCGCCCGTGTCCATGATCACGACAATGACGTCGGGGTCCCCCATCGTGATGTCCCAAGCTTCCGGCGCGTCCATGTCCACGTCCACCGTACCGCCCGACTGTCCCGTGTTGTGGAGCCCCCACTGGTTAGGAAACTGTGGGTCGTTCGGAATGACCGCCTCGAGACGACCGGTCATCAGGAGATCCGGCTCCGCGAACTTGACCTCCGGCCGCTGCGCCAAGCTGTTGGCCAGCGCCAGGAGTTCAATCCCGTTTCGCGTCGGACTCGCCAGCCGATAGACGCCGGGCATGTCGGCCCAATCGCGCTGAACGATCGACCCCGCACCCGCGCCCTTGAGGATCGCTTCCGCTTGCGCGCCGTCGATGTGGTCATAGAAACCGACGTTCAGATGTTCCATGATCATCAGCGGAAGATCGCGCGAGTCACGAAACACGGGCGAAACGAACCCCACCGATGGATCCTGCGCCAACGATTCCACCAGCGACGTCACCGCCGCTTCATCCGTCGCAATCGCCGTCGTCCCGATCATCGACAAACGAGGCACCGCCGACCGCTCGATGTCCGACGCGGCGATACCCTTCTTCGTCAAAGACGCCGTCGTCTTGGCCGCAACCGCTCCCTCCGGAGCGAACACGGCAATCTGCCTGACATCCAGCGACAGTGGCTGAGGCTGATCAAAGTAGTAGTACTGCCACGGCTCGGCCGATGCACCCGCAATCGACGAAACCACGACAGATAGACAAAGCACACATGGGAACTTGCGATTACGCGGTGTCACGCTCCTGCCTCCTTCGACGAGTCGTGCAGACACAGTCGAGCCCCCGATTCTCGCGAGCCCGATAACCTTGTTGCGGTATGGGAACCCCACCCTGATGCAACATCATACCCATTTCCGCTAACATTACAAGGCTGGAGCCGGCCACGTGCCGCGATCGCGTGCAGCCGCAGTGTAACAATGATCGCAAAACGCGCCTGGGCGCGGTACACGGCGTCTCGCCTGCCGCGCGCAACGACGAGTCCGATGTACAATCGCCTGCACAAACAGCCCACATGCCCTTAGACACGGACATTCTGATTATCGGAGCCGGACTCGCCGGCGGCGCGACGGCCTTCCACCTCGCAAGAGCCGGATACCAGCGCATCCTCATCGTCGAGCAGGAGCCCGTCCCCGGAGCACACTCCTCGGGCCGAAACGCCGCGATCGTCAGGACCCAAGTCAACGATCCCGGAACCAGTCAACTCCTCGAAGAAGGGGCCACCGCACTTCGATCCGGACAATTGGCGACGTTCCACCGTCGGGGCCTGATGTTGCTCGGCGCGGGCGACACCGACGTCACGCCTCTATGTGCGCGTGCCCGCGGCCGCGGACTATGGTGCCACAACGATGGCACGGTCGATGTCGCCGGACTGCTCCGCACCTATCTGAACGCCGCTAACGTCCGATTCCAAACGAAAGTCCTCGCCTGGACGCACACGCCGCGAGCCCTCGTCGTCGATACGAGTCGCGGCCCCATTCGCTGCTCGCTGCTCGTCAATGCCGCCGGACCCTGGGCCGGGACCCTCGGCGATCTTCCCTTGCAGCCGATGAATCGCCACCTCTTCGTCACCACCCCGATGGACTGGGTCGACGCCGATTGGCCTTGCGTCTGGGATGAGGAGGGCGGGCTCTACTTCCGACCGGAATCCGGCGGACTACTATTGAGTGCCTGCGACGAAACACCTGCGGCCCCCGGCGACTATCGAGAGGACCCAGCCACGCTCGATCAACTGGCGCAGAAAGTCCAAGCCCTTCAGCCGGACCTCGGCGCACTCTCCATTCAGTCGAGTTGGGTAGGCCAGCGCGTCTTCGCACCGGATCGACAATTCGTCATAGGCTTCGACCACCGCGACCACCGCCTCTTCCACGTCGCAGCTCTCGGCGGACACGGCGTGACCGCCTCCTACGCCATCGGCCGATTGGCCACGGAGTTGATTGCACAGCACCACGCCCCCCCCACACCATCCGAGACGAGAACCTGACATCAACCGAGCCGAGTCTACAGGTGCAGTCATACACTTCGTAATGGACAGAACGGTCCCCTCATCCTGCACTGCGCTCACGGCACAGGCGAGAAATGCCGTGCCTCCCCCTCACGCCGCTTCCCACCGCTTCGCCAGAAACCGCGCCGCGCCGAAGAAGGCAATCGCCATGACCACCAGCACACTCACTTGCGGAAGGATATGGATCATCGCCCGCCCCAGCGATGCACCTGGGTCTTCGTACCAGAACACCTTCAGGTACCCGTCCAACGCCCAACCGTTGAACGTGAACAGTGCCGTCGTGTTCATAAACGCCGGCATGATGAACCGCGGAACCATACTCCCACCCAACGCAGACATGATCAGAATCACGATCGTCGAAGTCCCGCCGAGTTGCGCCCGGCTCTTGCACAGCGCCGCCAACACGATACCGAACGCCGACGCCGACGCCGACGTCGCAACCGTCATCACCGCGAAACCCACAAGGTGATTCGGCGACCAAAGATCCAGCCCGAACAACACCGCCGCCCAGACGAACATCAACGTCACCTGAGCGATCCCGGTCAAAGCGAAGAACAGCCAGTGCCCAAACAGAAGCGACTGCATACTGACATTCGACGCCAACAACCGCTCGAGCGTGCCCCGCTCCTCCTCCTCCAAGAGCGTCCCCCCCGCGCCGTTGGCCATCGAAAACAGAAGGAACATCACGCCGATCCCCGCCGCGTAATAGGCCACGATCGATCGCGGCTTTGCGTCCGGTTCCTCTTCGTTCTTTCCAGCGTCGATCGCCTCGACCGGGATGAGCCCCGAGAAAGGTGAAGAGGACGCCGCCTCCGAGGTTGCCGACTCGCCCGCACGATCCGCAGACGCGGCCCCCCCTCCACGAAGCAAGCCCTTGAACGTCCCGAGCAGCACGCGTTGCGTCGGTGTGAGCGTGCCACCGGCCGCTTCGAACTGCCCCATTCCCTTCTCCATGAGCACATCCGGAGCGGCCGTCATCGCCGCCGCCTGAAGCAAGCCACTGATGGTATGCAGCACGATGGGATTCGCGGGATCATGGATCACCTCAACCGGCTTGCCGCCGCCACCGAAATCCCCGAACGTCTCCGAGAACCCAGCCGGGAAGATCACGGCGGCGGGGTAGCGCCCCTGACGAACGAGTCCGCGCGCTTGGTCGCGCGTGTACGGCGCAGGCTCCTCTTCAGTCGGCTTGGGCCCCGTAGATACGCTCAACGCCTCTTGACCATCCAGCGCCTCCACGATTCGGCCGCTGAGTTCCGTTCGGTCGAGGTCGACAACGATAATCTTCGTCGCCGAGGCGCCTCCCGAACCACCCGAACCACCGCCCATACCGCCGAAGATCGCCGCGAAAATCGAAAAGAAGACGATCGGCAAGACAAACGTCAGACCCAGTGCGACCTTGTCCCGACGGAGATTGATCCAGTTGATCCGCAGAAGCGTCGCGATCATTCTCGAAGCTCCCGTCCCGTCAGGTGGAGAAACACAGCCTGGAGTGTTGGGGTGTCGATGCGGATGTCCGTCACGACCGCGCCGGCATCGCTGACGTCGCCGAGCATGGCCGGAAGCTCCGCCGCCACGTCTTCGACTTCCCGGTGAATGTCGTGATCCTCGTCAATCGAGAAGCCGCGCTCGCGCAGTGATTTCGGCGCCGTACCGTCAAGCGTCAACGTCACCCGCCGCACCGTGCCGATCGTCTGCCCCAGAAGCTCCGTGAGCGTTCCCGACGCGATCGTCTTCCCATGATCGATGATCACAATTCGATCGCAGACGTTCTGGGCCTCGTCCAACTGGTGAGTGGTGAGCAGCAGTGACGCCCCGCCCTCACGCAACTCGGCCAACATCTCCCAGATGCGCTGGCGACTTTGCGGATCAACGCCGACCGTCGGTTCATCCAGCAGGATCACCTCCGGCCCGTGCAGCACGCTACACGCGATGTTCAACCGGCGTTTCATCCCGCCGGAAAACTGATCAATCGGCTCGTTCGATCGCCCCGAAAGTCCGGTCCACGACAAAGACCAGTCGACGCGCTCGTCGAGTTCGCGCCCCGCAAGTCCAAGAAAGGACCCGAAGGCGCGAAGATTCTCGGTGACGGTAAGAAGCGGGTAGAGCGCAATCTCCTGCGGGACAATGCCCAGCTTTCGACGAGCTTCGTCATGTGCGGGTGTACCGTCAAACGCCACATCCAGCAGCGAAATACTCCCACGATCAAGATGGACCCGACCGGACATCGCCCGAACCAGCGTCGTCTTGCCGGCGCCGTTGGGCCCGAGCAGTCCAAGCCACTCGCCGCGGCGCAGCGCAACATCGGCCCCCGCCAGCGCCGGCGTCTCGCCAAAACGCTTATGGGCATCCCGAACACTGAATGCATTAGTCATCGGCAACGGCACGGTTCCTCAATGGCGCACACCCGAACGACCTTAAACCCGCAATCGAGAGGATAACGCATCCGCGTTCTCGATCCGCCGGATCGACCAGGATCCACAGCGAGCACCCCGCGGTCACTTACCCGACTGCTGAGCCTCCCACTGCTCTCGCGTCATGCGCGAAATGGGTTGGAGGGTGCCTTTGGTTAGTCGGGCGTTCGCATCCGCCAACGACCTGGCAAGAAGGGACTCGAAAGTCGCCTCAGTCTTATCGAGTTTTCGCTCCAGAACGCCGGCGTATTTGATCTGCGATTGTGTCGGCGCGCCCTCGAACCCGTTGACCGTACCGTAGAGGTTGCCCAGTTTCTCGCGCAGCTGCTCTTCGCCAGCGATAAATCCGCCCTTACGCGTGGCCACGATCGTCTTGCGAAAACTCTCCAGCGCCTCGACAAGTTGCGCAAGAGACTGGAAGCGCCCGTCGTCCTCACCCAGACCCGCTTGACGGCTCTTGGCCTGCTTCTGAATGTCGAGCAAGGAGTCAACCGTGTAGGTCAGCCGCTCGAGCATGCGATACAGTCGCATCACCGTCTTGTCCTGCAGCGCCATCTCTTCAGTGGTGTAATCGGCGCGCGGGTCCATCACCGCGGCGATCTGACCGGTGTAGGTCTTCTTGCCCTGGGTGAGCCTTACGGTATACGTCCCCGCCGGCAGTTGCGGACCGAGGAAAGAATAATACTGCGGCACGAGACTCGCCGCCGGAGGCATCTTCGGCCCCTTCTCTCGCATGAACCAGGTCACCCGGTTGATCCCTCGCCGCTTCCCACCCGGCAACGTCGCGAGCAGCTTGCCGTCGGAATCCAGGACCTCGAGTTTGAAATCACCGAACATGTGCCGCTTCTTCAGATAATAAGTGATTTGTGCGCCGGAGTTGGGATTGGCGCCAACGAACTCATCGTCGCCCGGAAACTCCTGCACACTTGCGGGAATCCGCATAATCGATGGGCGACTCCCGAGCATCGCCGCCTTCGACCCGAGCACTTCCGGCGCCAACCGCCGCAGCGGCGTGATGTCGTCCAGGATGTAGATCCCCCGGCCGTGCGTCGCAATGATCAGATCATGCTCACGCGGATGAATGGCCAGGTATCGAACGCTCACCTTGGGGAACTTCTCCTTCAATCGCGCCCACTGCGCCCCGCCGTCGACGGAAATGAACAAGCCCGACTCCGCACCCAGGAACAGCAGGCTGGGATTGACAGGATCCTGCAGAACAATATGGCAATGCCCCTTGATGTCGTCGGACGCGAGCGATGTCCAACTCCTTCCAAAGTCCGTCGTCTTGTAGACGTGCGGCTTCTTGTCCCCGGTGCGATGTCCGTCGAACGTAACGAAGGCCATGCCTTCTTCATGAGAACTCGGCTCGACGTGACTCACCCAGGTGCATTTCGGAAGATCCGGCACGTTCCCCACCACGTTCGTCCACGAACCGCCACCATCGCGCGTGACTTGAAGGTTGCCGTCGTCCGTCCCCGCCCAGATCACCTTCGCGTTCAGCGAGGATTCACCGATCGTAAAAATCGCGCAGTGGTTCTCTGCCGTGGAGTTGTCCGGCGTTAGCCCGCCCGATTCGATCTGCCGCAACTTCTCGGGATCGTTCGTTGTCAGATCGGGTGAGATCTTATCCCACGATTCGCCGCGATCCCGCGACCGAAACAGAAACTGCCCGCCGAAGTAGAGCGTGTCGGGCTGCGTCGGACTCAAATGAATCGGCGTATTCCAATTGAACCGATACTTCGGGTCGCCTTCCTCGGGCAACGGCTGAATGTCTTTCGTCTCTCCCGTCGAACGGCGAAAGCGCCGCAAACGCCCCCCCTGATACTCGACGTACAGCGTATCGCTATCGCTTCGGTCAACGTGAACGTGAAACCCGTCGCCCATCCCGACGTTGTCCCAGTGCTTACCCTGGATCCCCGCTGGCGTGCGCGACGGCGCCATCCACGAACCATTGTCCTGAAGGCCGCCGTACACGTTGTACGGATCCTCCATGTCGTAGCTGACGTGATAAAACTGCGAGATCGGAAGAGACTGAAGGAAGTTCCAGTTCACGCCCCGATCATTACTGCTATAAAGTCCACCGTCGGTCCCGATCATGATGTGATCCGGATTGTCCGGGTTGATCCACAACGCATGGTGATCGGCATGGTTCCCGCCACCCAGCCCGGAGAACGTCTCGCCTCCATCCGAACTGACCGACGTGGACGTCGCCGGTTTGTAGATCCGCTTGTGGTCCGTCGGATCGACCACCAGCAGCGAAAAATAGAACGGCCGCGCCACCACACTCTGCGTGGAACCCGCCCGCGCCCACGTCTCGCCCAAGTCCTCAGAGCGATACAGCGCCGTGTTCTCCGATTCGATCGTCGCATACACGACACTCGGACGCGACGGCGCAACCGCTACCGCGATCCGACCCAACTCACCATCCGGCATCCCCTTCGTAATCTCCCGCCAGCTCTCGCCGCCGTCGGTCGATTTATACAGCCCACTTCCCGCACCACCCGACTTGAAGAAGTAAGGCCACCTTCGAAACTGCCACATACCCGCATAGAGAATCTTCGGCTCCTGCGGATCCATCGCCAGGCTTCCGCATCCCGTATCCTCATCGACAAAAAGAACCTTCTTCCAGTTCTTTCCGCCGTCCGTCGTCTTGAACACGCCGCGCTCTTCGTTCGAATCCCAGAGATGCCCGGTCGCGCACACATACACCGTGTCGCTGTCCGTCGGGTCGATCAGAATGTTGGTGATGCGCTCGGTATCTTTCAGACCCATGTGCGACCAGTTCTCCCCGTCGTCCGCCGTCTTGTAGACCCCGTCACCGACCGAGACACTGTTCCGCGTCCACGACTCGCCCGTCCCGACCCACACCACATCCGGATTCGATCGGTCGATCGTCAACGCACCGATCGCCTGCGTGTGTTCCTCGAACACCGGCTTGAACGTCGTTCCCGCGTTGACCGACTTCCAGACCCCACCCCCGGCCGCACCAACGTAGATCGTCAGCCGCTTCCGCATCACCGCATCCAGCGCCGCGATCCGCCCCCCCATCACCGCCGGACCGATCGCCCGCGCGCGCCGG
>JAJDDV010000153.1 GCA_029260135.1 Phycisphaerae bacterium
TGTTGTGGGCTGTCGCGCGCCCCCCCCCCCCCCGCCCCGCGGCGCCCCCCCCCCCGACCCAACATCCCTGTTGAAGCCTCCTCCAACAACGGTGTTCGCGTTGTCCTCGGGGCCTCATGACCACCGTTCCGCCGCAAGGAGCGACCGGACCACTCGCCTCGGACCAAAGAGCGCCGGCTCTCTCCGGGACCACCCGACAGCCAGGCTCAACCGGAACAACTCGATGCGACGGCCCCGGCGCTGCGTCCCGGGAGGACCGCCGCCCCTCGACAAGGCTCTCTCTCTTTGCGACAATGGACGCTCGATCGTTTGGCCAGAGAACAAGCGTGAACGACCCGCAAGAGCCCCAGAATGACCCGACGGCGTCGCTTGTCGTACCATCCGGACCTACGGCGAACGTAGCGCGCAAACTGCCCACGGTTCAAGGATATCGGATTGTCGACGTCGTTGGCCAAGGGGGAATGGGTACGGTCTATCGGGCGGTCCAGACGAGGCTCAACCGATCTGTCGCGCTCAAGGTGCTGCACGCCGTCATCGCGACCGCCAATCCCACGGCGGTCTCGCGCTTTCGACGCGAAGCTTCGGCGGCGGCCCGGCTTCATCACACGAACATCATCCCCATTTACGATTACGGTGAGTCGCAGGACGGCTACTTCTACGCGATGGAGTTGGTGTCGGGGCAGCCACTTGACGTACTGATCCGACGATTCATGGAAGGTGATGCGGTATCGGCGTCTCCTGGGAGGCTCGCGGAGTTGTTGATGGCGCATACCTCCGCCCCGACGACATCGCAGGAGCGCCTTTCGAAGGGGGCCGCCGCCACGGAGCATCGTGACTCCAGTCTGGTGACGTCGGCGACCGGACGTGGACGCGTCTACTTCAACCAGGTTGCGCGATGGATGGCGGATGCGGCGAGCGGACTCCACTACGCCCACGACGAAGGAATCATCCATCGTGACATCAAACCCGCAAACCTGATGCTCTCCACGGACGGGCGCATCATGATCGCCGACTTCGGTCTGGCGAAGACGATCGGTGATGAGTCGGTCACCATGACCGGCTCGCTACTGGGAACGCTGCGATACATGAGCCCGGAACAGGCCATGGCCAAGCGCGTTCGGCTCGATCATCGTACGGACCTGTACTCGCTCGGCGCAACAATGTACGAGCTTCTCTGTTTTCAACCGGTCTTCTCCGGGCAAGACGACAAAGAACTACTCGGACAAATCATCTCACGAGAACCGATGGCACCGCGCAAGGTCAATCCACGCGTGCCGACCGAACTGGAGACGATTTGCCTGAAATGCCTGGAAAAGTCTCCCAACGCACGCTACGAGACGGCCGCTGAGCTGGCAGACGACCTGCAACGGTATATGAGTGACCTGCCGCTCATGGCGAAGCGGCCCGGCCCGCTGCGACGCCTGCACAAGTTTGCCCGACGCCATCGCACGGCCGTCGTCGCGGTGACATCTGCAGTTCTCTTGTTCGCGTTGAGCGCGTTCCTGATCCAAGAGCAGTCGGCCCGGCGAGACGCCGTGCGGAAACGAATTCAGGGCGACCTCAGTGCGCTATACGAGAGCGGCATGTACTTCGTCGCGGAGCACAAGTGGGACAGTGCGATCGTCGAACTCGATCGTGCCTTGATGCTTGACCCCCTGAATGTCAAGGCGCTTGTCGGCGCCGCATGGGCCAGGCTGGAGTACCATAAGGCGATGCCCGATCTGGCGGGCACGAACGCCCTTGAAGAGGCCGAAACGCTTTGCCGCCGCATCTTGTCTTTCGACACGACCAACGTACAGGCCTTGAACCTGCGAGGTGTGGCGCTGCGACGATTGCAGCGCTTTCCCGAGGCGATACAAGTCATCCAGTATGCGGTCGATCTCGATCCAACCCAGTACGCCGCTTGGTCGAACCTCGGCGCACTGTATGCCATAACCGATGACTTCGAAAACGCCGTACGCTGCCTTCGCGAGGGCGCCCGGCGCGCAGGGCGAGACAACGACGACTACCACGCCGCGGTCTGGCGCAACCTCGCCGTTATGGAATTGGCGATGGAAACACCCGACGCCTTTGACCACATCTGTGTCGCCACAGAGTGTCACCGCGAGGGCGGGCTGAACTGGCTGGCACGAGCCCGTATTCGACTCGAACTCCCTGGTCATATCGATGCCGACGATGCGCTCGACTGCGCCGAACATGCTGACTTCCTCGCCAACGAAACCGACGGGCGAGCAAAACGCTATCGGGCGCTGGCGCATCTGAGAAAGGGCGAGTTGGCTCACGCGGTCTTGCACGCCGGCCGGGCGATCGAACTCGGGGATCTGCCGGCATACAATCACCTGATCATCGCCGTCGCCGAAGCGCAACGTGATCGCCGAACACTTGCCACGGAACACCTCGGGGCCGCAAAGGCGGCGTGGCCGGAGAAACTCAGTCATGAAGCGGCGCGTTGGGCGACAGTCCGGACCGGGGACCTCTGGATCGAATCTGCCGAGCGACTCTTCTCACTGCGACAAGAAGCCGAGAACCTGGTCAACGCCATGCCGTAGGCTCTATCCGTCGCACGCTGGGCGCTCCTCGCCGTGAAACGGGTGCCGTGCCACAATCGACGAGGTCCGAATGCGGCCTCCGAAGGCCCATAGATAGTGCCATTCTCGGCCCAGCCCCCAGAAACTCAAGTTGAGATGAAGAAGCACTTCAAAGGGGTGCTGTCGGTTTTGAATTGAAAACAGATGGGAAATAGTCTAAACTCGGGACGCAGCGCGTCCTCGGTCGGGCCGAGCTCCCATAGCTTTATTGATGCACCTGCATCATCGGACTGAAGAAGAGGAGACCATTCCTTGCCGAACCGAGCCGGCGTGAGAGCGATTGGGGATTTGACCGCGGGCGGGGGACCGCTAGACGGAGAAGCAAACGATGTTTCGAACTCAACGGTGCATGTTCGGAGTCCTCTATCTAGCGTCGGCCGGCGCCCTGGCGGCGTCATCGGCATCGGCGCAAACAACCACGCAGATCATTGACACGACCGGATCGGGAACGCCGGGTGAGACGCTCGTCCAGCCCATGGGCATCACAACGGACGCCGTCGGCAACGTCTACATCGCCGCGGGTTCGACCAACAACGCGTTCAAAATCACGCCCGTCGGCGTGATCTCGCAGATCATCGACGCCGCGGGATCGGGCGTCCCGGGCGAGACGCTTGCCGGTTCCAACGGGATCGCGGTCGACCCGGCTGGAAATGTCTACGTGTCGGGCCGCCTGAGCCACAACGTTTTCAGAATAGAGCCCGGCGGAACGATCACCCGGATCATTGATTCCACCGGCGACGGCGGAGGCAACGCACTCACCACCCCGTGGGGCGTCGTGTTGGGCGCTGATGGAAACGTCTACGTGTGCGGAGAGTTCAGCCACAACGCCTTCAAGATCGAACCGGACGGAACGATCACGGAGATCATCGATGCGACCGGTGACGGCACCAACGCGCTCACCGCGCCCATGGGGATCGCGGCGGACGCATCGGGGAACGTCTACGTCTCGGGTAGCCTCAGCAACAATGTGTTCAAGATCGAGCCGGTCGGAACGATCACACAAATCATCGATTCCAGCGCCGTGGGACCCGGTACCCTGCAAGCCCCCACGGATATCACGGTGGACGCCGACGGCAACGTGTACCTCGTCGGGCAGAACAGCGACAATGCCTTCAAGATCGAGCCGGGCGGGGCGATCACCCAGATCATTACGTCGTCCGGCGGCGGAGGCGGTACGCTGGTGACTCCGAACGCCATCACGATCGATGCCTGGGGGAATGTCTTCGTCGCCGGGTACTGGAGTGACAACGTGTTCCGGATTCGTCCGGATGGATCGATCTTCGAGATCCTCGACGCGACGGGCGATGGACTCGGGCATTTCTTCGGCCAGGCCTTCCCATCCAGCATCGCAGTTGACGACTCCGGAACGATTTACGCCTCCGGCGTTCAGACCGACAACGCGTTCCGGATCGAGCCGCGATTCTACGTCGATGTCAATGCCTCCGGCGCGAAGGACGGGACGAGCTGGGTGGATGCGTACGCAGACTTGCAGGCCGCCCTCGTTGCCGCCGCGAATACTGGGAAAGTCTGGCAGGTCTGGGTGGCGGATGGAACGTATCTTCCGGCGGATTGCGGTCCGGGCGGGTGCATTCTCTCGTCTCCCGAGCGCGTCGAGTCGTTCAACCTCCGAAACGACATGGCGATCTACGGCAGCTTCGATGGGGCGCCTGGTGGTGAAACACAGCTCTCCGAGCGAGATCTGACGCAAGTTGATTCGATTCTGCTCGGCGATCTCAACGTCGACGACGTGCCGGTTCCGTGCGCGCAGGACTCCCCCACCTGTGATTCGCTCGGCGGACGATGCCTCGACGGGTCCTGTGCCGTCCGGCAAGCCATCGGCGAGAACAGCTATCACGTCGTCCGCGCGGACCTCGTGGACGACACGGCCATCCTCGACGGCTTCGTCGTCATGGGTGGGAATGCCAACGGGGTGAACCCCGAGGACGACGGAGGGGGCTTGTACGTCACGAACAGCAGCCCCGTCATCCGGAACTGCACGATCAGAAACAACCGGGCGATGGACTTTACGGGCGGGGCTTTCAATCTTGCGAGCACGCCAACGTATACGAACTGTACGATCGAGGACAATGTGGCGTTGTTCGGCCCGGGTATATCCAACGAAAGTCTGGGCGGGACCTTCACGGACTGTCTCATCCGCCGCAATCTGGGGAATGCAAATGGTGGCGGCATGCTCAATTGGAACGGCGCCAGCCCGACTGTCACGCGATGTGTGTTCGACGACAACACCGCGGAATACGGAGCGAACGCGCGCAGCGAATTCGGATCCCCGGTTTTCACCGACTGCACCTTCCGGAACGGTACGGCGGGCATACTTGCTGGCGGCGCGTCGAACTTCAACACGAACGCCACGTACGCGAGGTGCACGTTCACCAACAACCACTCCAATCGAAGCGGCGCCGCCTTCGAGGCCTTCGGAGGCGTCGTGACGGTGGTCGACTCGACGTTTCGAGGCAATACGGCGGATTGGTTCGCCGGCGTGGGATACATTTCCGACGAGTCTACGGTGACGTTTACCAACGTCGATTTCGACCAGAACACCGCCGGTGAAGATGCCGGCGCGCTGCACATCTTCTCCGGGAGCCTCGTGACGATCACCAATGGGAGAGTCTACGGCCATACCGCAAGCAACCTCGGCACAAATAGCATCGCACCAAGAGGAGGCGGAGCCTTCTTCGTCCAAGACGCATCGGAGCTCGGCACACGCCTGACGCTGGTCAACTGCTCGGTCGTGCAGAACCGGGCCCTCGGGCTCGTCGGCGGCGGGCAAGGTTTTGGCGGGGCGATTGCGGCCGCCAGCGGCAGTGTCGTTGTCAAGAACTCCCTGATCTGGGGGAACACGGCGCCCGTCGCCGCGACGCTGGAAGAAGAGCAGATCTGGCTCCAGCCGGGTTTTACCGCAGGAACGTTCGATCATTCCACGATCGAGGGCTGGACCGGTGGATTCGGTGGAATCGGGAATAACGGCGGCCTGCCCGGTGACGACCCGCTGTTCGTGGACGCCGTTTTGGGTGATCTTCATTTGAGCGCCGGATCACCCGCCATCGACTTTGCGGACAACACGGCCCTCCCTGACGACCTGTACGATCTGGACGGTGATGCGATCACCGCGGGTGAGAAGATCCCACTCGACGTTGCCGGTCTGCCGCGGTTTCTGGACGACCCGCTCATCGTGGACCAGGGCGTGGGCGGACCGCCCGGGCGACGAATCGACCGGGGCTGCCACGAGTACTTCGCTGACTGCGACGCGACGGGAATCCCTGAAGCGTGCGATCTGAATTGCACGGCGCTGGAAAACCTCTGCTCTACCTACGCCGGGTGCGGAGCGGCGTTGGACTGCAACACGAACGCGCGACCCGACGCCTGTGACATCAACGAGTGCGCCACCGTCGATGCGACCTGTGTCGGAAACGTGCCCTGCGATGACTGCAATCTGAACAGCGATCTCGACGGGTGCGTCCCCCCTGCCAACTGCGAATGTTGGATCCCATCACCGGTGACGCAGAACTGGAGTGAAGGTGGCAACTGGGTCGGAGGCGTCGCGCCGGTCAACGCCGGAGCGTCGACCTTCAGCGTGACCATTGCCGACCCGACGGCAGACGTCCTCGTCGATACGAATATAACAGTCGACACAGCCCGCATTCTGCTTGGTGCTACGCTCAATGTGTCCGGTGAGACCGTGGGTGATCTGACGCTTGCGGAACCGGGCGGTTTGCTGAACGAGGGCCACGTGTTGGTGGCCTACGATCGTCAGATCGACGCCTCAGCAGGAGAAGTCGTCATCGGGCCCGACGGCGTCTACGAAAAGGACGCAGCCGCCGCCGGGACAGCATCCGCATCCTTGCTCGCGGGAGATCTCACCATCGAGGCGGGCAGCCTTCTGGACCTGACCTTTGGCGGACGCCTCACGCTTAGCGATGACATGTCTCTTGCTGTGTCCGGCGACCTGACCATGATTGGACCGAGCGGAATCGGTGCGATCTCCCGGACCGAAGCGCCGTACGGCATTACACCGTCGCCGAAGCTCGATCTACGGAACGGCGGTGCCGTCGTGATTGCCGGCGGCCTGAAGATGGTCGGCGCGGCAGAAATTACGCTGGATGGCTCCGGTGCGCAGGTTCCACCGGGCGCTCACCTTACGCTCCAGGGAGACTTTGTGAATGGGAGTACCGATTCCACGCTGTTCGACATGAGTTCCGGCCATGTCACACTGGGAGGCGCAGACCCCCAAACGTTCGAGGTGGCTGGGGTCGATTATGCAGCGTCACCGCTGGGGTTCGGCACTGTGGCTGACCGGAACTTCTCCATCGACATGCTGGAAGTTGCGCCCGGCGCCTCGATATCATTCGTAAACCGGATCGCCAACACATCGGCCGTAGGACTTTGCAGCGAGGTACTCTACGTGCGCGAGTTGACCCTCGGTGCGGCATCGACGGTGACGCTGGACAACACCGTCGTCTACTGGGAAACGCTGGTAGACCTCGGTGCGACCGTCGAACCGGGGGACTGTGGTGGTTTGACGCAGATCTGCCCCAAGGCCGCAGCTCCCATCGTCGAACCGACGGGATCGATCAAGAACCGATTCATCTCCTTCAACGACGGCAACGCCGGTCTCCAGACGGCCATCCGTGTTCAGATGACGAACCTCCCGGCGCCTTTCCACACGTGGAACGGAACCACAACGTGGGTCCAGAAGCCCGAAGGCGTCAGCGAGCTGGGCGGTGTCACAGACTCGACACCGCCGACGTTCAATGCGGCCACGCTCGGCTGTACGCCCTACTATACAAACTGGAACGACCTCGGAACCGTACACGTCTATCACGAAGGCATCGTTCCCGATGGCGTGTATACGCTTCAGGCGATTGAGTCTACCTGCAATATGACATTTGAACCGAGCTTCTCCCTGCCGCTCATTCTCTCCAACGCCCGTTGGGGAGACGTCGCCGGACCCTTCGACCCGCAGGCCGGTGCCTATTCTCCGGCGGACGGTGTCGTCAGCGTTCCCGTTGACACCGTTGCGCTCGTCGACAAGTTTCGAAGTCTGCCCGGTGCACCGATCAAAGCGCGGGCGGACATTGATCCGGCCGTTCCAAATATGGTCATCAATATCACGGACATTACTCGATCGATCGACGCGTTTCGCGGGGCCGCGTATCCCTTCTCACCTGCGGCCGGACCGCCCTGCTCCTGAGCGGGGCTGCCGCGTGAGGCTCCACTCGGGATATACCGCAAGACCCTCGGGTCGCGGTAGGACCCCGGTTTGCACCGGGGCCCCCGCACAGATCGGTACGCGCGGAATTACCGCATACGGCTCCTACCTCGGGTGCTTGGCGTAGAGTCGTTCGTTGGGATACGGGTGCAGTATCCAGGCACGGGGGATCCATGTCTCAATACTAT
>JAJDDV010000154.1 GCA_029260135.1 Phycisphaerae bacterium
GGTACGCTTCGGAAACAGCCAAATGAGAGCCCTGGGACTCGAACCCAGAACCTACGGCTTAAAAGGCCGGTGCTCTACCACTGAGCTACACCCCCGTCTTCAGAAAACCGCCGCGACCGTGAACCGGACCGCGGATCACGCCTCCGGGACACGACTGCGTTTCGCCTGCCCAAGTCGGTCAGTATGGTCGACACGGTACGGATGCGTCAAGAAGCTCGAGGCCCACGCGATGTCGGCGCAGGGCTCAGACGTACCCGAGATCCTGAAGCCGTCGCCGGATCATCTCCTCTTCCTCCTCGGTATAGGCCGCGGTTTCGACAGGGCCGATACGTCCAAGAACCTCGAGCGTCGCAAGCGTCTGGTTGACGGATTGCTCGATGCTGAGCTGGTCGGTGTTGAGAAGCACCTCCGGTTTGAGTGGTTCTTCGTACGGGGCGTTAACGCCTGCGACGTGGGCGATTTCGTCACGCTGTGCCTTCTCGAACAACTCGCGCGCGCCGCGCTTCATGACGACTTCCATCGGACATCGGCAGTACACCTCGACGAAGTTGTCGATGTCCTCGCGGATACGATCGCGAACATCGCGATAGGGCGATACCGCCGTGACGATGGCCGTCACGCCGTTGCGGTTCAACAACGTGCATTCATAGCCCAGTCGAAGCAGATTCGTCTCGACTTCCTCGCGGCTGAAACCCAGCGTCCGGTTGAGCTGTTGCCGAATTCTCCCGGAATCGAGCACCTCGACCTTCAACGCCCGCGATCGAAGCGCATCGCCGACGGCCTTGCCGATGCTCGACTTGCCCGAGCCCGACAATCCCGTAAACCAGATTGTGAATCCCTCGGTCAAAGCGTCACCACTGATGAATGTTGAGAATCGGTCCCCACCAGATCACCACCGTAAGGAGGAGCACGACCAGCGCCGTCAACGTCATCGGCCACCCCAACTGAACCACCTCGCGAACACTGTAGTGACCGGCCGAAAAACTGATCGCGTTGGGCGGTGCGCTCACCGGAAGGAGAAACGCCAAGCCCGACGTGATCGTCACCGCCAGCGTGATCGTCACCGGGTCGATCCCCGTCATATCACCCAAGGAATACCCGATCGGAAGCAGGATGGCCACCGCGGCGGCGTTGCTGATCCCCTCCGTCAGGGCGATAGTCAACGCAATCAGCGACATCAGAATCAGAACCTTGGGCACGCCCGGACCCAGCACCTGCGCCGCCAACCACGCCATCGCGTGCGTTTCGGTCAACGCGGCGCCCAGGGCAACCGCGCCGCCGTACATGAGCAGCACGCCCCAGTTCACATACCCCTGAACCGCGTTCCACTCGACAATACCGAGCAGGAACAGCGAGACGGCCGAGAGCATCGCAATCACCGCGAGCCCCACGGTCTGACCCAACACGATCCACGCGACAATCGTCGCCAGCATCAACGCCAAGAGGCGCCGCTCCCGCCCCGACATCGGCCCCAACCGGCGCACCCGCTCGTTGAGCATCGTGGTCGCCCCGCGGATATTCGCCAGATCATCCGGCATGCGGAGCTTCAGATTCATCATCGCAACGCCCGTCATCACCACGACGACCGGCATCGCAGCCACCATCCACTGAACAAAACTGATGCTCTTTTCCGGGTGCGCGTCGTGCAGAAGTGCGAGCGCCAAAGGAGCGCGGGCGCCGCCCAGGAACGTCCCGCACGAACCGATGATCGAACCCCACGCAAGCCCCAGGAAAAGCTTCTTCGCATAGGGGCTTCCCCGGCGCAGCCCCAACGCGTCGACGATCTCCACGACGATCGGGAAAAACATCGCCGCCACACCGTACGCCGGCATCCACAACGCCAGAAACGCCGCAGACAACGTCACGCCGCTGACCAGACGCTGCGGGCTGTGATCGAATCGCTGCAACGCAAGCAACGTCACACGCTTCGACAGACCGGTCGAGATCATCGCCCCGGCCAGAAGAAACACCCCAAGCATGAAGAACACCGCACCATTGCCGAACAACGCCAGCGCGCGTTCCTCAGGAAGAACATCCAGGATCGGGAGCAGGGCAATCGCCAGCAGCCCGGTCGCGGCCAGCGGAATGAGATTCGTAAACCACAACGCCATGCAAAGAACGAAGATCCCGACGCACCGCTGCGGGGCTTCGACCGGCATGTCGGATGGGAGCCCGGACGGAAGAATGAACGGGTCCGCGGCTATCAGCCCGCCGGCCACAACGACCGACCCGCCGACCACTATCGCTTTGATGCCCAGCCGGGGTCTGGCGATCAAGGAGCGGACCTTTCGAACCGTCGCCGCGCACGGCGCCTCGAATGCCTAGGATTCACTGTCGAAACGGAGAATCGAGTGGACCGGGTACTCGCCGAGCTTGGATCGACCGTTCAGAAACGCCAGCTCGATCAGAACCGCAATCCCGACGATCTCAGCCCCTCTCGACGCGACAAGTTCGCAACAGCCCGCCATCGTTCCGCCGGTCGCCAGCAGATCGTCGATAATGAGGACCCGATGGCCTGGGCGAACGGCGTCCATGTGCATCTCGACCCGGTCAGTGCCATACTCCAATTCATACTCGACGGCCGCCTTCTCGCACGGAAGCTTCCCCGGCTTGCGGACGGGGACGAACCCGGCCGAGAGGTTCCGCGCGACGGCGGTCCCGAAGATGAACCCGCGGGATTCAGCCCCGACCACACGATCGATATGCGTGTGCCGGAAAGGCTGAGTGAGGTATTCCACCGCCAGCGACAAGCCCGCCGGATCTCCAAGAAGCGGCGTGATGTCCTTGAAGATGATTCCCGGTTTGGGGAAATCGGGTACGTCGCGGATCAGCTCGCGGAGCTTGGTGATTCGGATTCTGTCGTCACGTTCCATCGGAAACTCGCCTTGGTTTCGCCCGGTCCTCGATCTTCCGGGGGCCTGACCGTGAGTCTGTCGCGCCGCATCCTACCCCAGATAATCGGCCATGTCGCGGCGCTACGGAACCGCGAGACGACGAACATACCCCGATCGGGACCGGTCGGTCCCTCGTTCAGTGGCGGTCTGATGCACCCGGGGCGTCAGCAAATCCAGCTCGCCCGAACCTGACCAAGAGATAAAACGCCGCCAGTTTTCCGAGTAATGCGATTGGCATCGCTTTGCGCATTTGCTATAGTCCCGCGGTCCGGCCGGCGCGGAAGGCGCGCGCGAGACGGCCGTGGTCGGCAAGCTCTTGATTGACAAACACTTACGTATAGCCGGGAGCTGAGCACCCGGGTAGCTTTGACATCGTAGATAAGCGTCGGGCCACCGCCGCGACGCGTGAGTCGGTATGCAAGGAGATTTCCCGTTGAACCCTAAGTTCGTCCTGAAATTCGTCCCGCTTCTGGCGGTTGTCGGCCTGATATGCTTCGCCCCTGCCATCGCAATGGCGCAGGAAACGGCGCCTTCCGCCGAGGACGGCGGTGGCACCCCGATTCCACCACTCTGGTACCTCGCTCCGGTCTGCGGGATCTTCGCGCTGGTCATGGCGCGGAAGTACTACCTGGAAGTCGTCGCCGCGGACGAGGGCGATGCGGACATGATCAAGATCGCGGGATACGTCCGCGACGGCGCCATGGCATACCTCTTCCGCCAGTACAAGGTGGTCGCGGTCGTGTTCGTTCTGCTCATGGCCGTGCTCGCCTGGATGGCCTATGGCCTGCATGTTCAACATAAGATTGTCCCCTTCGCCTTCCTGACAGGTGGTTTCTTCAGCGGCCTCTGCGGTTACTTCGGGATGCGCACCGCGACAATCGCCGCGCACCGAACAACGGCAGGCGCCAGGAAGAGTCTCAACGAAGGCCTGCGCGTGGCCTTCCGTGCCGGTGCCGTCATGGGCATGGTCGTCGTCGGGTTCGCCGTCATCGACATTACCGTCTGGTTCGCGGCGTTGAAGTGGTTCACCGATATGCCGCTCCACGAGATCACCGTCGTCATGCTGACCTTCGGAATGGGGGCCAGCACCCAGGCGCTCTTTGCACGTGTCGGCGGAGGAATCTATACGAAAGCTGCCGACGTCGGGGCTGACCTGGTCGGAAAGGTCGAAGCGGAAATCCCGGAAGACGATCCGCGAAACCCTGCCGCCATCGCCGACAACGTCGGCGATAACGTCGGTGACGTCGCGGGAATGGGGGCGGACCTCTACGAGTCCTACGCCGGTTCGATCCTCGCTACCGCCGCACTCGGCGTCGCTGCCGCTCACGCACTGGGAAACGCGGATATCGCCTCCGACGCCATCCGCTTCCTGGCCGTTCCCATGGTCATTGCCGGCCTGGGAATCGTCGCCAGCGTCTTCGCCGGAATCAACCTGGTGAAGACCGAAGAAGGTGCGACCATGGCCCAGCTCATGTCGGCACTGAACAAAGGGCTCGTCGTTTCGAGCTTGGTCATCATCGCCGTGACCTATATTGTCTGTAATCTGCTCCTGGGTGACGTCGTCGGCGCATCTTGGGCGGGCGTCGCCTCGGCGGTTGTCGTTGGTCTGGTCGCCGGCTGGCTGATCGGACAGTCCACCGAACGATACACGAGTTATGACTATGCCCCCACGCAGCGCATAGCGGAGCAGGGCCTGACCGGAGCAGCCACCGTAATCATCGCCGGCGTCGCCGAGGGAATGAAGAGCACCTGGGCCTCCCTGGCGATCATCATCGTCGCGATCATGGCCTCCTTCTCCTTTGCCGGTGGCCACCAGGAATTCATGCTCGGCCTCTACGGTGTCGGTCTCGCTGCCGTCGGTATGCTGGCCACACTCGGCTTCACACTCGCCACCGACGCCTACGGACCGATCGCCGACAACGCCGGTGGAAACGCCGAGATGACATCACAGGCACCGGAAGTCCGCGAGCGGACCGACGCCCTCGATTCACTCGGTAACACGACCGCAGCCACAGGCAAGGGATTCGCCATCGGTTCCGCGGCCCTCACTGCGTTGGCGCTGCTGGCCGCTTACGTCGAAGAGGTTCGCATCGGACTCGTTCGCGAGGCCGTCGCTTATGTGGAAGTCCACAACGAAGAGGCCAAGCAAGACGCCTCAGCCGGTGTCGGCGACTTCACGTACATGGGATACGGCAAGTTCGCCGGAAAGTTCGCGGAAGGCACCGGCGAAGGAAGCTATGATGCCTTCATGCTCCTGAGCCGTCAGGCTCGAGAAGAACTGGACAAAAAGTGGGACGGCGGCAACACGCCCTTGACGCTGGGAACGCTTTCCCCCGGGCTTCGCGAGAATGCCTTCGTCCGAACGACCACCATGACCGACGCCGACGGCAACAGCCATCCGGTTCAGGTCGTGGCCGCTCGAAAAGCCTCCCTCCAGCAGTTTATGGATTTCTACAACGTCACCCTGATGAACCCCAAGGTCCTCTGCGGAATGTTCTCCGGCGTCCTTCTCGCATTCCTCTTCTGTGCACTCACGATGCAGGCGGTCGGGCGCGCAGCCTACAAGATGATGCTCGAATGTCGCGAGCAATTCAAAAAGGTCGGCGCCTATCTCATGGCCGAAAAGGGAATGTCGCAGGAGCAGGCCGCCAACTCCGAGAACTGGCCGCGAGAGCAGGTCACGCACAACGGTGAGAACATTCCCGACTACGCCCGATGCGTCGACATCTCCACCCTGGGCGCGCAAAAGGAAATGATCTTCCCGTCACTGCTCGCCATCATCATTCCCGTCCTGGTCGGACTCATCTTCGGCGTTCCCGGTGTCATGGGCTTGCTCGCCGGCGGTCTGACCAGCGGCTTCGCCGTCGCCATCTTCATGGCCAACGCCGGCGGTGCATGGGATAACGCCAAGAAGTACGTCGAGAAGGGGCACCACGGCGGAAAGGGAAGCGACGCCCACAAAGCCACCATCGTCGGTGATACCGTCGGCGATCCGTTCAAAGACACATCAGGGCCCAGTCTCAACATTCTCATCAAACTGATGAGCATGGTGAGCGTCGTTTTTGCAGGCCTGATCGTGAAATACGCACCACAGATTAGCGCCTATCTGGGGCTTGGATAGCGGATTCGGCGGAGATCTGTCTCGATATTGAGACAGGTCTCGCCCATGCCGATTCTTATTTGTCTCGACGCATATCGCGAACACCGTTATCCTGACGGGCGCTTCGCGCATGCGAAGAGACGACGCATGCGCTATGACAAGGTCTTTCGGGTCGACCGTTTGTCATGGGTTCACCTTCGAATGTGGCGTTTACTTCAACCGGGCAGCGGCTGCGTAGTCACGACGTAGGCTACGCAAACGCACCCGCCATGGCTCACCGTTCGCAATCGGCTCGCTGCGCCGTCGACCGCTTCTCGCCACACGGCCGTGCCAATTCTACGACGTCTCCAGAAAGAGAGTACACCTCATGAGGATCTCCAGCTCATCCATTGGTCTGCTTGCCATCACCTCCGCCATCGTCATGCCGTTGGACTCTGCGAACGCCTTTGCAGACGGCTGCCTCACGTGGAACGCGAACGTCACACCCCCTGGCGGAGGGGCAGTCTACGAAATGGTCTACGACAGCGCCAGAGGCGTCACGGTCCTCTTCAGGGCTGGCGAAACGTGGGAGTGGAACGGTACGTTCTGGGCCTTGCGCGCAACCACAGGCCCTGCCGCGCGCTGGGAACACGCCATGGCCTACGACAGCGGTCGCGGCGTGACCGTGCTCTTCGGCGGAAACAACGGTTCTGTCCTGAAGGACATCTGGGAATGGGACGGCACCGAATGGGAACTGCGGACCCCGACGACAGGTCCAGGGCACCGCACCGGACACGTTATGGCCTACGACGCCGCACGCGGCGTAACGGTCATGTTCGGCGGTACCAACGAGTTCGGGCTCAACGCCATCGGCTGGACCTGGGAATGGGATGGAACTTCCTGGTCACTGCGCTTGACCTCGGTGATCCCGTCGTGTCAGGCCCATTCGATGGTGTACGACAGCGCCCGCCGTGTCACCGTGCTATTCGCAGGCTGTGGCGACTCGCCGGCGCTCACTGCTCACACATGGGAGTGGGACGGGGCTACCTGGCTTCTGCGAAGCACTGCCGGACCGTCTGCATACTCCAGCCGGTCCATGGCCTACGACAGCGTGCGCGGAAAGGTCGTGCTGTTCGGAGGTCGTTACGCGCAGGACGCGCACACCTGGGAATGGGACGGCACCAACTGGTCGGAGTACGACGTACCCGGGCCGCCACCTCGCGAGAACCACGCGATGGCCTACGACGCCGCACGCGGCGCCACCGTGCTCTATGGTGGATCGCCCTATGACTACAACGATACGTGGGAGTGGGATGGCGTAAGCTGGACCGAGCGTAACAAGCTGAGCCCCCGATCGACCTTGCCCGGTCACGCCCTCGCCTATGACCAGAACCGTGGCGTCACCGTCCTTTTCGGAGGACAGGCGATCCACGCGGAACAAAACGAAACCTGGGAATGGAACGGGAACCAATGGGCATTTCGCGGGACCGGCGGACCGGCTCCGCGGAGGGATCATGCGATGGCCTATGACAGCGCTCGCGGCGTGACCGTACTCTTTGGTGGAATCGGCGACCTGAAATTTGGCGACACCTGGGAATGGAACGGCGTCGCGTGGACGCTCCGTGCCGAAACCGGACCGGCTCCATCTCGAGAGCACACCATGGCCTATGACAGCGCGCGAGGCGTGACGGTTCTATTTGGCGGACTGGCGTTCGATGGCACCGATTGGATCATCAGCGGCGAGACCTGGGAGTGGGACGGTACTTCCTGGTCGTTGCTCGCTGTCGCCGGGCCTCCTCCGCGTAGCGATCATGCGATGACCTTCGATAACGCCCGCGGTGTCACCGTGCTCAACGGAGGACGCGATGATGATGTCTACTTTGGCGACACCTGGGAATGGGACGGCGTCAGTTGGGCATTCCGGGGTGACAGCGAACCATCGACGCGGGCCTTCCATGTGATGGCCTCCGACAGCGCTCGCGGCGTGTCCCTTCTCATCGGCGGGTCGGCGTATGACAACGGCCAGATTATCCGTGACGATGTATGGGAATGGGACGGGAACTCATGGACCGAGTCCGCAAGCGTTGATGCCTCGTCATGGAACCACGGCAGCAAGATGGTCTACGACAGCGCTCGCCAGGCAATGGTGATGTTCGGCCCCCGCGGCGGTGCCCTCTGGGAGCGCGTGTCAGACGAAACGCTGGCGCCCACATTGACGGGCGATGACGTCGTCACCACCAAAAACCGATACCTCACCATCGAAGCCCGGCACCCGGACCGCGAAAGCGCGATCCGCGTTCTTCCGGCCCACCTTCCGACAGGTTTCGAAGCGTTCCAGGACGTTCCCATGTGGATTAGCGAACCGCGAGAGGCGTGGGAACTTTGCCCGGAAACGTGGGGGGGGTACTGCAATACCTGGACCGCCACACTGAGCTGCCAACCCGACTATCAAAAGTGGGGTTCCTTCGGACCCATCGACGTCAGTCACGAGATCATCACCCCAGACGCGAGGTTCTCCGTCCAGGCCGTCTATCGAGGGTGCGACGCTTCGAACGAAACGCTCTTCTCGAGTCCGCTCAGCGTGTCGACCGCCACATGGGGCGATGTCGTTGGGCCGTTCGATAGCAGTACCGGAATGTGGACACCACCCGACGGACGAGTGGACGTGCCATTCGACGTAATCGCGATCGTGGACAGGTTCGCCGGTCGCCCCGGCGCACCTCGCAAGGCGCGCGTCGACCTCTATCCGTCAACGCCCAATCACTCGGTCAGTGTGCAGGATCTCAGCGCCGCCCTCGACGCATTTCGTGGAATGAAATACCCGTTCCTTCCGACCGCACCACCGTGTGGCGGCTAGTGAGCGATGAACCAAGGAGGTCCGCTGCCATGCAGAACATCAGACTGTCGAAACGAGGCGTAGTCGTACTGGGCGTCGTTGTCTTCGCTTGCTTGTCGGTTCCCGCCCACGGTGACGGGTGTACGAACTGGGCTCGTTTGACGCCCGAGGGGCGTCGTCATCACGCAACCGCCTATGACAGCAAACGCGGCGTGACCGTTCTATTCGGCGGCGATCAGCACGACGTTCCGCTCGTCGGAGACACTTGGGAATGGGACGGCCAGACATGGACACGTCGTAGTACGACCGGTCCGCCGCCGCGCGTGTGGCATGCCATGGCCTATGACAGCGTACGTGAGGTAACGGTCCTGTTCGGAGGAACGTTGTTCGATGGATCACATGGAGTCGACACCTGGGAATGGGACGGCGAGACATGGACCCAGCGAGATGTCGTTGCGCCAGGCTGGCGTACGGACCACGTCATGACCTATGACAGCGCGCGGGGCGTAACGGTTCTTGTTGGTGGCGCGCATGCCGGGCCTTTCGGCGTCATTGCCGAAACGTGGGAATATGACGGCGTCTCTTGGAAAGTGCACTCACTCCTCGCCGCTGACGCGCCGGGAGCCTGGCTGCTGTTCTCAGCCATGGCGTACGACAGCGCAAGAGGTGTGAGCGTACTCTTCGGGGGCGGCATCGGTAGCAACGTTCATGTGGGAAACACCTGGGAATGGGACGGTATGGCCTGGAGCCTTCGAAGCACAGGCGGCCCGGCACCGCGGGCGTTTCATTCGATGGCCTACGATAGCGCGCGAGGAGTAACGGTTCTGTTTGGAGGTGAGCCCAGCGTGTCCGGCGGCGCAACCTTTTTCTCCGATACCTGGGAGTGGAACGGCGACACCTGGGCAGAGATACCGGCCAGCGGACCGGCGCCCCGCGAGGCCCTCTCTCTGAGTTACGACAGTCTCCGCGCAGTGACCGTCCTTTTTGGAGGAAAACCTTGGGGGCCACCGTTTGACGACACCTGGGAATGGGACGGTGTTTCCTGGGTCCAAAGAGATCCGCTCGGCCCCAACGCCAACGCCGGGCACGCCATGGTATACGACACCCTGCGCGATCGAACCGTCTTGTTCGGCGGTGCAACCAAGCAAGAAACCTGGGAACACGACGGAGCGTCCTGGATCTTGAAGAACCCGACCCGATCCCCGTCAGCGCGAAGGGAACACGCCGTCGCTTACGATGCCCTACGTGGCGTAACCGTCCTCTTCGGCGGCCGGGCGGAATCGAACAGTCAGTATCTCGGCGATACCTGGGAATGGAACGGCACAGACTGGGCGCAGGTTAGCACGACCGGGCCCTCTCCGAGACGCGAACACGCCACCGCTTTCGATAGCACCAGAGGTGTAACCGTTCTGTTTGGCGGACAGGACGAACTCGGCAATCCGCTCGACGACACTTGGGAATGGAACGGCATCGCGTGGAGCCTGAGAAGTCTCAACGGACCTTCGGTAAGGAAGGCACATGCCCTGGTCTTTGACAGTGCACGCGGCGTGACCGTGATGTTCGGTGGCAATGACGGCGCTGAATTGGACGATACCTGGGAGTGGAACGGCGAAACGTGGACGCTCGTGAGTGTGACCGGCCCGCCCGCGCGGAGCGACCACGCGATGACGTTTGACGAGCTACGCGGGCTGACAACGCTCTACGGTGGCTGGAACGGCGAAGCGTCGAGTGATGTATGGGAATGGGACGGCGCTCTGTGGAGGATGCGTGCGGTAACGGATGTGCCCCCGGTCAGCGACCATGCCATGGTCTATGACAGCATGCGAAACGTCACGGTGACAGTCGGATCCGACGGCATCCCTCAAGAATACACGTTCGACGTCGTCGCAGCGCAGTTGCCGACAAACCTCACCGTGGTGGCCAAGAGTCGCTACCTCAGCCTGGAAACAGGCGACGCTGGAAGTTGGATAGCCATCCAAGTCACACCCGTGGCCCTTCCTCCGGCGTTCGCTGCGTACGAAGGGATCCCACTCTGGGTCTCCGGCAGCAAAACCTCCTGTGAAAACGCGGGCGAAGCACAGGTCCCCTGCAGCCCGGCCCCCGGCTTCGATTCGCCGACGACACAGACCGCCACGCTCTCTTGTTCACCGGATTTCAGAGTCTGGAACAACGCGGGCACCATCAACATCAGTCACGAACTCATCGTTCCAGGCGGAACGTTCGCCGTACAGACAATCCATCAATCGTGTGATCTCGATGTGGAACAGGCCTACTCTACGCCGTTGCCGCTGACGACCAGCGCATGGGCCGATGTCGGCGGCCCCTATGACGTTGTGGCACGCCTCTGGACCATACCGGATGGAAGCGTGGACGTGGCCTTCGACGTCGTCGCCATCCTCGACAAATTCATGAATCGCGCCGCCGCACCCGAAAAGACCCGCGTCGACCTGCAGCCGTCGACCCCCGATCAGATCATCGACGTGCTCGATATCAGCTTCGCCATCGACGCATTTCGTGGAATGAAATACCCGTTCCTTCCGACCAATCCGCCGTGTGGGAGGTAGTGAAGGCGTGAGCCGACATGAGACAGGAGATATGGTATGACAAGCAGGCATGGTTGGCGATCCATCGTAGCGACCGGCGTCGCATTCCTGCCAATGACTCCTCTCTCGGTGCTGGGCGACGGGTGTCCCGATTGGAGTAGCGATACGCCCGAGGGGCGAGGATATCACGCGACCGTTTTCGACAGCGCACGTGGTGTGACGGTGATGTTCGGTGGCGCCGGCGCCGGAGGGGCGAGTTTCTACGGAGATACATGGGAATGGGATGGTGATGGGTGGATGCTACGAAGTACGTCCGGCCCTCCGCCGCGTAAGTGGCATGCCATGGCCTACGACAGCGCCAGAGGCGTAACGGTTCTGTTCGGCGGAAGCGGGCCGAACGATATCACAGATGCGGACACGTGGGAATGGGATGGACACAACTGGACTAACCGAAATGTCGCCGGCCCCCCTGGGCGAAGAGATCATGCCATGACGTACGACAGTGCCCGAGGTGTAACCGTGCTCTATGGGGGGACGCGCATGGGAACGATAACCTGGGAATGGGATGGTGAAACGTGGCGAGATTACTGGACTCCACCGGACGCATCCCCGCAGCCTTGGCTTCTCTTTCCTGGCATGGCGTACGACAGTGCCCGGCGGGTGACCGTGCTATTCGGCGGTGGCATCGGTAATCGAGTCAACGTGAGCGACACCTGGGAATGGAACGGTACGGAGTGGAGTCTCAAGGCTACCGGCGGACCGGAGCCGAGAGCGAGCACAGAAAAGGTGTCAGGATGATTTTCCAGGGGCCGGGAACAGCGCTGGACAGCCAAGTAGGTCGCCCTCCGAGTCCGCGGAGTCCACCCGCCGCACCTTTCGAGTGTCAGTCGGTTGGCACTGCCATGAACGCCCCGCGCGAAACGACGGCGGACCAAAACCCGCGTGCCAACCCCGCGCTCGAGGAGAAAGGCGCGGGGCCGTCGATAACGCGACCTGCCGAACGAGTATCAGCGCAGACCGTTAAGGCGCAGGTATCCGGCGCTCGGTCAAACGCTCCAGAATATGTTGAATGGTCTCCACACCATCCGGTTCCTGGATGGCCTCGGCGATCGCCTCCGGGGAGGACGGAGCGTCTGCGCCACCCAGGTACACGGAAACTTTCTTCTGCAGATCCAGCACCGCGCCCGCCGCCTTCTTGCCCGCCTCAACGCCCGGCTGATCGTAGGCGTTGACGTTGATCAACTCCGCATACAATCCGACGGCGCGCTCAAACAACGCGATAATCGTTCCGATCGCGCGAGCATCCAGCGTCTCCAACGTCACCGTGATCGATTCCCGATCCTTCTCGTAGAGCGCCGCGCGCGTCCCAAGCCAGAACGCATCGAGATAATCCTCAGACGTGAACCCCTCTTCCACCTGAATCGAGTCACCGTCACCGACGTGCAGCACACGAACAAACGTCGCGAAGAAGTCGTTCGTGCCGTCGCGAAGCTGTTGAACATACGCGTGCTGATCCGTGCTCCCTTTGTTGCCGTACACCGTCAAACCCTGGTGAACCACCTTCCCCCCGCGATCCCGTTCCTTCCCCAACGATTCCATGATGAGCTGCTGCAGATACCGACTCAGAAGCGCCAGCCGATCACGATAGGGGAGGATCACCATGTTCCGGATCCCGCGAACTTCGACCGCGTAATACCACATCATCGCCAGGAGCGCCGCAGGATTCTTCAGCGGGTCACACTCACGCGTCGCAACGTCACAATCGTGCGCTCCCCCCAAAAGGGCATCCACGTCGATCCCCTGCAACGCCGCAGGGAGCAGCCCCACAACACTCGCCTCCGACGTCCGCCCGCCGACCCAATCCCACATCGGAAACACGCGGAGCCACTTCTCTTCAACAGCCTTCTCGTGCAGAAGGCTGCCTTCACACGTCACCGCCACCGCGTGCTTACCGAACGCCAACCCCGCCTGCTTGTACGCAGCCGCCACCTCCAGCATTCCGTTACGGGTCTCTTTCGTGCCCCCAGACTTCGAGATGACGATCGTCAGCGTCTGCTCGATATCCTCATCCAGCTCCGCGAGCACACGATCGATCCCGTCGGCGTCCGTATTGTCGATGAAGCGTACGACCATGCGGTCGCCAACGCCGCCAAGCGCATCGCTCACAAACTGAGGCCCCAACGCCGATCCGCCGATCCCGATCACCAGCACCACAAAGAATCCGTCCCCACGCTGAGGCTTGATCGCGCCGCTATGAACGTCACCCGCAAACGCCTTGACGGCCGCCAGTGTCGTCTCAATATCCGCCGAGATGGTCTCCGTCGGTGCAAGCGCCGGCGCGCGAAGCCAGTAATGCCCCACCATCCGATCCTCATCGACGTTGGCTTTCGCGCCGCTTTCAAGCTCAGCCATCGCCCGCAATGCTTTGGCCATCGGTTCCGACATTCGTCGGACAAAGGCGTCGTCAAATCCCATACGGCTGACGTCGAGCCCAAGCCCCACATCGCTCGAGATACACAGATAATGCTGATAACGCTTCCACAAATCACGGTGGTTCATGAGTGTACTCCGATGGAAGGGTGTCGTCTGCGATCACATGCGACCCCGCGTCCGATGAACTCGGCGCCAACGCCTGAATCGCCTCGAAGATCTTGAGGGTCGCCGCGCGAACGGCGTCCCGACTCGGTTTCTCGCCGCGAAATTCGTCCAGATCCACGGGCGGGCCGAACCGCACGCACGCGCGGTGGCGAACCAGAAGCCCGCGAATGATCCCGCTGCCCCGCACCACGCCACTGATATAGGCCGGAACGACCTCGGCACCCGTTCGTAGCGCGAGCATCGCCACGCCGTCTTTCGGTTCGCTCACTTCACCCCGCCGCACAATACGTCCCTCGATAAATATCCCCAGCGATTTCCCACCCCGAAGCTGCCGGATCGCTTGTTTCGTCGCTCCCGGATCGTTCGTGCCGCGCCGAACCGGAATGGATTCCGCCACCCGCATGAAATAACGGAAAACAGGCCACGTCGTATACTCCGCCGCAACCATGAACGAAAGCAGGCGATAACGTACACCCGCAGAAAGAAACAGCGGATCCGCCGCACACGTGTGATTCGCCGTAACGATGACCGCGCCCTCACGCGGAACCGTGGACGCGCCGTCCCGTTGAAACCGCCACCAGAATCTGGCGACAAACTCGTTCGCACTCGACGCAAACCCGTACGCCGCGGGAAACGGCGATCGGCGCAGCCGAACCGCAAGCGTGAAAACGCCCGCCGCGAAAGTCATGAACGCTACGCCAAGAAGAATATAACCGACCCAACGGTCCACCTCTGTCCAACCCGGAATCCCCAACGCGCCGGTCGCCGTCAGCAACGCCGCAGTACAGCAGACGTCTTTCACGCCATACACCCGTCCAAGATAGCGACTCGGCACGATGCGCTGCAACAACGCGTTCAGCCCGGACATGACAGCCACACCGAAGACCCCCGCGCCCGCCACCCCGAACGCCCCGATCCCCGCAAGAACACGCGGTCCAAACGGCAGAAACGTCGACAAGGCAAACACAAGAATGCTCACCCCGATCCCCAGCAGGCCCCACGTGATCGCGATCTCGCTGCGCAGCGCCCGACCCAGAAGTGTCACGAGAATCGCACCGATCACGAAACCGACGCCCAGGTACATCCGATAGTTGCTGATCTCCGAATAACTTCCCCCATAAACATCCCGTGCGACCGCCGGGATCACGCACTTCACCAGCGGACCACAGAACCAGACCAGAACCGCAACGCCGATCAACTCCCGCACCCGGCGATGACACAGCGCGTACCGGAATCCCCCGCCGATCTCCCCCAGCGAATCCCGAAACCCCGCATACCCTTTCGATTCGCCCTTCTGACGCGGCGCACGAAGAAGCAGCAACAACCCCGCACTCATCACAAAAGTCCCCGCATCCAGGCGAAATGCAAACTCAGGATCGTAGTGCTCCGCGAGGTAACCGCCGATCTTGATCGCGAACATCGTCGCGATAATCCCCAATCCGCTGATCATCCCGTTCGCGCGAACCAGTTGATCCGGCCGAATCAACATCGGAAGCAACGCCGCCCGCGCAGGCGAAAACAACGCCGCAAACGCGCCGACCAGCACCAACGGAAGGAACGGACCCCAACTGCCCAGCGGCGCTGTCCAGCTCATCAACAAGGCGAATGAAAACAGAATCAGGCAACGAGCCGCGTCCGAGACGATCATCAATCCCCGCCGCGGAAGACGATCTGCCAGCCAACCCGTCAGCGGCGCGAACAGAAGGAACGGAACGAAGAAAAGGAAGGTCATCCGAGCGTCGAGCGGCGTCACGTCAACCGCGGCGCTCGCCGCATTCTGCGTCTTCAGGATCGCCATCTCCGAAAGATGGTCCCCCATCGCACTGACGCCATACGCGCACCAAAGCAGCATGAAGTTGCGGTTGCCCAGCAGCTCGGTTTTCCCGCCGCGTGCTCGCTCGTCCATGATCGATCCCGCACCCTTCACCCATGGCCACAAGGCCGGCGCAGTTCCCGCCGCCCGCGGTGCCGAACGACCATCGTAATCCACGCCCTCACTTAGGGATAGACGCTCGACCCCCTTCGCCGGAGGACCGGCCGACATCCGCCCACACCCCCGACGACGCGATTCCCCGGAATCGACCCGACGGTTGCCCGATCCCCGTCCCTGCGGTATGGTTTTCCGCTTTGGCACCCTCCCCGTTAGGCGCCGTCGGCGGGGGATCAGACGGGCGTCGTCGGCGGCTTTGGGACTACTGTATTGGAAAGGATCCGTAATGGTCCGTTTACTCGCAACATTGGCCTTGCTTTCAGGCGGGCTCGACATCATGGCTGCTGACGCTGTGGCCGGGGATCCGCTACATCCGCGCCTCAAAATGGAAACATCGCTGGGCGACATCGTCCTCGAACTCGATGCCGCCAAAGCCCCCATCACCGTCTTGAACTTCGTGCAGTACACGGAAGACAAGTTCTACGACGGAACCGTCTTTCACCGCGTCATGTCAAACTTCATGATCCAGGGAGGCGGATTCACGCAGGACGTCGTCCAGAAGAAGGAAGGACTGCGAGATCCGATCAAGAACGAGTGGAAGAACGGACTCAAGAACGTGCGAGGGGCGATCGCCATGGCACGCACAAACGCACCCGATTCCGCCACCGCGCAGTTCTACATTAACGTCGTCGACAACGCTTCGCTCGACACCCCGCGCGGAGGCGCGGCCTACTGCGTGTTCGGAAAGGTCGTCGAGGGAATGGACACCGTAGACAAGATCCGCGAGACACCCGTCGGTCCACACGAAAACTATCCACAACCCGCCGTTCCAACCACGACCGTCGTCATCAAGTCCGTGCGTTTGGTGAGCGAGTTTGACCGAAGCAAAGCCCAAGCAGCGGCCGACGCGGCCGTGGGGGCCCGCCCCGGGGCCCAAAACGAAGGCCAGGGCCGACAGGGGGAAGAGATGAGGGCGGCACAACCCAAAGGC
>JAJDDV010000155.1 GCA_029260135.1 Phycisphaerae bacterium
AGAAGCGGGCATGGGTCTCTCCCTTTCCGGTCGAGTTCATCCGCAGCGCCGATAGGTGGAAGAAGATCGGCCGCGACATACTCTCACACAAGAACGGGTGACGCTGCGCTGTATAGCAGAGTATGGGACGTCAGGTCAAGATGTGAACCAAGTTCATTCCTGAGGCTTCCACTGTCCGCAAGTCGAAGTGGATCCGGGTGACGGGAGAACTGGCACACTGCACTGTCTCCCAGTGCGTCTAGGGCCAATGTAAACGGCGTTGCTGACGGGTCATCGTGTAGCCATGTGGCACGCTCAATAGTCCGGTCTACCCGTTCGTGAACCTTCGGATGCTGGCGTCTGCGTTCCGATAGTTCGAGTTTCGCACTTCTTGGTGTCGATTCGTGAGCCCAGGGTGAACTCCAATGGGTTCGCCTGAACACGCCCCCCAGCGGGGCGTTTTTTTATGGGAGTGCAGGTTCGAGCCAACCGCAGGCACGGGATGCGCGACAGCGACGTCCTCGCTCGATGACCGGCGCCTCCCACCCCTCTCCGCCGGTTCCCTCCTGTTCTGTCCTCGCCCCGGAGCCTGCCCCGGCGCGCCGGGATCCCTACCCTGTCCCGACGAAGCCGGGGCTCCTTCCCCCCAGCACGCATTCACGTCCCCCGTTGTGCCCGATCACCGATCAGCTATCCTCGACAACGCCATGACGACACCGAGCCACACATCCATGCGCGCAGGCAAACCGAGCATCACCGCGCGGTGTGCCGACACGCTGCTCTCGACCTGGATCACAACAGGCCGCATCGTCGTCATCACGGCCGGAATCGCCTTCGCCCTCTACCTGACCCTCCGACCCTTCCTCCCGTCGCCATCCACAACCGCCACGCCCACTTCCTCATGGCTGACGATCATCCAATCCTGGCCCACGCTGCTGGCCAACACCCTGACCGTCGCCGGAACCGCGACCCTCATCAGCCTGAGCCTGGCCATCCCCCTCTCGTTCCTTCTCTTCCGCACCGACCTCCCCGCGCGCCGCCTGATCACCGCGGCCCTCCTCTTCCTGGCCTGCCTGCCCGTCTTCGCCACCGCCTCCGCCGTGCTCTCCGTCTTCGGGATCCAGCCTTCACGAGGAAACGCCTGGGTCGCCGGCCTCATCCACGGCTGGATTGGAACACCGCTCGCCCTGTTGCAGATCGGACTGGGCTACCGCTCCATCAACGGAGACATCGTCGAAGCCGCCTCCCTCGACGCCTCGCGGCGTCGCATCTGGGCGCACATCGACTGGCCACACATTCGCTGGAGCGTCGGCGCCGTCCTTCTCATCCAGCTTTGGATCGCCGGCACCGACGTCACCGTCAGCGACCTCCTGTCCGTCCGCACCTTCACCGAAGAGGTCTACATCACCTACCAGTTGAGCGGTTCCGCCGCCATGCAGTCCCTTCAGATCGCCCCCTACCTGATCCTCTTCGGATTGCTGGTCATGGCGATCCGTCGAACCATGACGGTCAGCCATGTGACACCGATGGCGCGCCGCCCCCCTCCTGTCGCACTCAAACACCTGCGCGCGCCCGTCGCCGTCGCTGTGGCGATCACCCTCCTGGGCATGGTCGCAGTGCCCGTCACCGCCCTAGCCCGGCAGATCGAAAGCTGGCCCGACTTCATCCGCATCTCTCAAACGCTCGTCAACGAGCTTTGCGCGTCGATTTTTCTTTCAGGGGGGGTTGGCGTCGTTACGGTCGCGTTGACCATGAGTGTCATGATGTTGGCAGTTTCGGCAGGGCGCGCCGGTCGCCTCCTCCGCCTCTCTCTTTTGATTCTCTTTGTTCTGCCCACGCCGTGTTTGGCGATCGGGTTGATCGAGGGGTTGAACCGTCCGGGTCCGCCGGGTTTGATCTACGATTCACCTGCGGCGTTGGTCATCGGCCAGACGCTTCGATGGCTGCCGCTGGCGGTGCTGATCACCGTTCCGGCGCTCCTGCGCATTTCCGGTGACGCGGTCGACGCGGCGCGAGTCGACGGGTGCGACGGCGCGTGCCTGCACCGTGAACTCTACTGGCCTTTATCGTCGCGATTTCTCGCGTTGGCGTTTGCCGCGGTCATCATTCTGGTTCTGGGCGAAGTCACGACGTGTGTCCTGCTGCAGCCGCCTGGTTTCTTGCCGTTGTCGGTTCGTTTCTTTACACTGGTTCACTACGGACTGCGCAACGAAGCCGCCGTAATCTGTTGGCTGATGGTTATCGTGCTGCTAATTCCATGGAGCATCCTCACCTACTTCCTCCACCGCGCGGACTGACGCGTGCCCTTGGGGTCGCGGTCGTCTTGACGGTCACTCTCGCGTTTGGAGCCTGTCGGCGTGAGCGTTCATCATCCATCGCCCCCGTCGTCATCTATACTTCGCTCGATCGCTCCTTCTCTGAGCCGATCCTCACTGAGTTCTCGAAGAGAACCGGGATCGAGGTTCGCCCGGTCTACGATACGGAGTCGACGAAGACGGTCGGTCTGGTCAACCGGATCCGCGCCGAGCGCAACCGACCCCGCTGCGACGTTTTCTGGAATAACGAGATTCTCAACACTCTCCTTCTCGCGCAGGAAGGGCTCCTTCGGCCAACCACGCCGGCAAACGCCGCGCATTATCCTCCCGGCGTTCGTGATCCCGGGTCGCTCTGGCACGGGTTTGCCGCCAGAGCACGGGTGCTGATCGTGAACACGGAGTTGCTGGCCGGTGGTCCCCCGCCGGGTTCGATGTACGACCTACTCGATGCGAAGTGGAGAGGCCGAATCGGCATCGCCAAGCCGGTGGCGGGGACGACGGCGTCCCACGTCGCGTGTTTGTTCGCCCTTCTCGGCGAAGCGGACGCCGTCACGTATCTCGAGGGGCTGAAGGCCAACGAGGTGAGCATCGAGTCCGGCAACAAATCGTGTGCGCGGAACGTAGCCTCCGGCGTTTTGGCGATGGCGTGGACGGACACGGATGACGCGATCATCGAAGTCGAGAGGGGGTACCCGGTGATGATCGTCTATCCCGACAATGGCCCGAACGGCGTCGGTACGCTGTTCATTCCGAACACGTTGACCGCCCTTGCAGGCTCGCCGAACTCGTCCGGAGCCGACCGTCTTATCGACTACCTTCTTTCGCCCGACGTCGAACAGCGGTTGGCGGCGGGCCCGTCGGCTCAGATCCCTCTGGGTCGAGAAAGTGTCCCTTCAACGCGGACGAGAGGTCCCAAAGAGGTGAAGTCGATGTCGGTCGATTTCGCGGAAGCGGCGCGACAGTGGCCCGCCGCCCAGACGTACATCCAGACCCAGTTTCTCAAGTAGATATCCGGATCACACTTCGCGGGGCAGGGGCGTCCGGATTTGCGGCGCCGCGTTTCAGTGACGTCTGAAACTGTACATTCGCCTTCGTGGTGTGAGACCCTATGGGAGGGAGGAGACCCTGTTGCGCTCCTCGTCTGCGCTCCGGGCAGGATGTTAAGAAGGCGTACTTTCTTCACCAGGCGGGTGACCGTTGTGCGGAATTTCGCGCGACCCTGGGCCAACTCCCTCAGTCCGCAGTTGACCAGTTTCTCCCGACCTGTGTCCGTGCTGCCACTACATTTCCCAAGAACCGCGCCTGGACTGCCCTGATGGCAATCTCGGTTGACCTAACGTGATTTGGAGGAAAGAATTCGTTGCGGCATGAGGATTGCCGGTAGAAACCGCGTGGGAGGTGTCGGCGCCGAAATCAGGTAGCCTAGATTGTGCGGTGATGGTCTACGGTCACGAGGCCGTAGTTGCGGCGCTTCTGCGTGTTCCGCGAGTGGTTCTTATTTAGGAATTCATCCGGCTTGACCGGCGTACCATGGCTCTTACGAGGTCAGCGACACAAAGCCCTTCCATCCTCCTCTCTCCGGCCCGATAGCGGGAGGGCGTCGCTGACCTCACTCACAGACTTCTCGACTTGGTGAGATCGGCGGAGTCCGGCTTTTCCGAAAGTACTCCTTTCCTCTCTCTCCGGCCCGAACAGGGAGAAGCCCCGCCGGTCTCGCTATTTTTTTCTGCACCGCAGCAGCATCAGACGCTCGCCCCTCCTGGGTCGCTGGAGAGGGTCCGGTCTGGCACGGCGGCGGCCTGCCTCGTGGCGGCACCGAGCATCCTTCGAATCCGAACCTCGGCTCGGCGAGCGCCGCCAAGTGCCGAAGCGGCGTAATCCTCTAGATACGTTGGGGGCTTTCCTTACAGTCGAGGGCTCCGGGATCCGGCGGCGGTTGCCGCCCGGCGGGCTTTGCTGCATGATGGTGCGGTCGTTTCGTGGCAACCATCCTGCAGGATGAAGCGTAATGCGGTCGTCTTCTCAGAGATCTCAGACGCTTCGGCAGCTCATTGCGGAAGACATCGTGATGATGCCGGGGGCGTTCAACGCGCTGAGTGGTCGCATGGTCGAGCGCGAGGGGTTCGGTGCGATCTATCTTTCCGGGGCGGTGCTGGCCAATTCGGTCGGCGGCGTTCCGGATACCGGTCTTATGACGCTGAGTGAGGCTCGCGACCACGCGGACCACATCGCCCGATCGACGTCGGTGCCGCTCCTGATGGACGCGGACACCGGATACGGTGGCGCGGAGAATGCGGCTCGGACCGTCCGCGTCCTCGAGTCGGCCGGCGTGAGCGGGATTCACCTGGAGGACCAGGAGTTTCCGAAGCGATGCGGCCATCTCGACGGCAAGCAGCTTGTTGAAGTCGGGGAGATGTGCGAGAAGATCGCGGCGGCGGCGGCGGCCAAGACGAGTGCGGATTTCCTTCTCCTGGCCCGGACGGACGCTCGCGGCGTCACAGGGTATGACGATGCCGTCGAGCGATCACAGGCCTATCTTCGAGCCGGTGCCGACGGCATTTTTCCTGAGGCGCTTCAGGGGAGGGAGGAATTCCAACGTTTTGCGAAGGATGTGAAGACCATCTTGCTGGCCAACATGACCGAGTTCGGCAAGTCGCCCTTCTTTACGGCGTCGGAATTCAAGGACATGGGGTACAACCTCGTCATCTATCCGGTGACGTTGCAGCGATGTGCGATGCATTCGATCGGCGAAGCGCTGCGCACGATGCGCCAGGAGGGCACACAGCAGTCGATCGTGGACCGTATGCAGACACGGCAGGAGCTGTATGATCTTCTCGGTTATCGTCCCGAGGAGAATCCACGGGCTGGATCATAATCGCGAGAAACACGCTTTAACCCGTACCACTGAGAATCGAGAGGCGGTGCAGAATGTCGAGCTTGAAGGAAGTACTGACAGACAAGATCCCGGAGTATCGCGAGAAGACCAAAGACATCCTTGCCCGGCACGGCGAGACGGTGATCTCGGAGGTTACCGTCGCACAGGCCTACGGAGGGATGCGCGGGGTCAAGGGACAGATCTGCGACACGTCGACGGTGAATCCGGATACGGGTCTGATCGTGCGCGGCCGCCCGCTAGCCACGATTACCGATCGGTGTCCCGAGGAGATGTTCTGGTTGCTGGTGACCGGGGAACTTCCCGAGCCCGACTCGCTGAAGGGACTGCAAGACGAGCTTGCCCGTCGGAGCGAGGTTCCCGCCGCGGTGTTCGACGCGTTGCGAGCGCTTCCGAAGACGACGCACCCGATGGCCATGCAGAGCATCGGTCTGCTGGCGATGCAGGAGGGGTCGAAGTTCAGGAAGCAGTATGACGCCGGGATGCGTAAGACGGAATATTGGGAGGCCTGCCTGGACGATTCGCTCGACCTGCTGGCTCGCATCCCGACGCTCACGGCGGGTGTGTATCGCATTCGCTACGAGGACGGCAAGTTGATTCCTCGTGACCCGAGCAAGGATTGGAGCGCGAACTTTGCGCACATGATGGGCGTTGCCGACCCGTCGGGCAATCTGGCCAATCTGATGCGTCTGTACCTGAACCTTCACGCCGACCACGAGAGCGGTAACGTCAGCGCCAACCTTTGTCATGTCACGGGTTCGGCGCTGTCCGATCCGTACTATGCGGTGTCCGCCGGTCTCAACGGTCTGGCCGGTCCGCTTCATGGACTCGCGAATCAGGAATGCCTCAACTTCCACCTTGCGATTCTCGAGAAGTTCGGCGGCGTCCCGACGGCAGCGCAACTCCAGGACTTCACCTGGGAGAATCTCAACTCCGGTCGGGTGATTCCGGGGTTTGGTCATGCCGTCCTTCGCTGCATTGATCCTCGCTACACGGCCTGCCACGAGTTCGGTCTCACCGCGTGTGCGAACGAACCGCTCTTCAAGCTGGCGGACCTCATGCTCAAGGTGATTCCCGGTGTGTTGACGGAACACGGCAAGGCCAAGAACGTCAACCCGAACGTCGACGCGCTCTCGGGTGTGTTGATGTACTCGCTCGGCGTGACGCACTCGCCGTTCTACACGGCGATCTTCGGCGTCTCGCGTGCCATCGGGATGTGCGCTCAGATGATCCTGAATCGTGCGATCGGGACTCCGATCACGCGCCCCAAGTCGGTGACGACGGAGTGGGTGATCAAGCAGGTTGGGGCGTAGGCACGAGGACCGCGGCTGAGGTCGGCGGCTCTACGCGCACAGAACATGGCGACGCACCGCCTGGAGGTTGCGAACGCCAACAGATGAACACCCTCGACCAGCTCACGGAACTTCTTCATGACGCGCGCGCGGGCGTCGCGTTCACCGGTGCGGGAATCAGTACGGAGAGCGGCCTGTCCGATTTTCGCAGTCCCGGCGGCGTTTGGGCGCGCCATCAGCCGGTGCTGTACGACGAGTTTCTCGCTTCGAAAGAGGCGCGAGCACGCTACTGGGCGATGCGTCTGGAACTCCACGAACAGCTCGACGAGGCCAAGCCCAACGCAGGCCATCGTGCGTTGGCAAGGCTCGAACAGCTCGGGAAGATTGGGGTTGTCGTTACGCAGAACATCGATGGGCTTCATCAGGACGCCGGTAGTCGGCACGTGATCGAGATTCACGGAACGGCACGGGTCGTCGAGTGCATCGGATGCCACAAGGAGTGGCGGCCGAGTGAGATTGTCGCGCGGGTTCGCAACGGAGACGAGGCACCCGAATGTGACGCGTGTGGCGCGCCGCTCAAATCGAAGACGATTTCGTTCGGACAGGCGATGCCGGTCGAGGACGTTCAGAAGGCGGCGGCGCTGTGCACCGGCGCGGATGTCTGCCTGGCGATCGGTTCGTCGCTGGTTGTCGAGCCGGCGGCGTCGCTACCGCGCCTGGCGAAGCAGCACGGCGCGAAGCTGGCGATCCTCAATAACACCGAGACGCCGCTGGATTTTCTCGCCGACGTCGTCGTTCGCGAACCGATCGGCAGAACGCTTCAGGAGGCGCTAGCGTGCCTTGAGTTGTAACCCTCACGGCTTTCGAGCGTCCGAAGCCGGGTCGCGCATCTCCGGCCCGTGCCCCTTCCTGACGGATGATTACGTTTGGACCTTATCGGTCCGTCCGAGAATCAGCTTGTTTCTCGACTGATAGTGGCGGTTTCTCGGACCGGTGAGTTCAGCGAAGAGAGGTAGTGCCGTGAGCGTGACATTGGCACTCTCGTCGCGCTCTTGCGTAACTCGGTAAACTAGGGACGTCCGATAGCCGGTTCGCCGCGACATGTGGCGCACATTGGTTTTCCACTTGCAACATCTTGTGTGACCGGTGGCTTATCCGGGCGTAAGGGTCATTTTTCTTCAAGAACGAGAAACGGGCCTGACGATACTAAGAACGGCGACAGGGCAGTTCAGGTTGCCCGATGGAACGGCACCTCGCAGCCCGACACACCTCGGCTCACTCCCGTCGTTCACGGATGGATGTGTGTGCGGATGCTGATACGCCCTGCGGGGCGTTCGACCTGGGCAGCGGACGGGTTTCCTGTCGCGAACCGTTCCTCCTCGTGGCAATCGGAGGGGCGGTGGAAGGGAGAGCCCGAAGGAACGTGGCGACATGAGCTTTCTCGAGAACATCGACGGCGCAAACTTTCCGCTTCACCACTCCGAGATCAGGCGGATCCCGCACCATCCCCGTGAGGACCGACCGTCCTTTCCGTTGGAGGACACGGTCGAGTTCTCGAGTGCGGGGAGACAGCTGGCGGAGACCGTCGGATCATCGTCGTTTCGGGCTGCCCGGATTCAAGCCATCCGCAGCGAGATCGCTGCCGGCACGTATGAGACGCGGGAGCGCATCGAGGGCGCCGTCTCGCGTTTGCTCGACATTCTGGCCTAGCGCGATCCGCGTGAGAGACGTACCTGTCGTTTGGGCATTCCCATCGCGTTGCCGCCGCGCCGATTCACACGAGAGCAGGGAGCGCACCGTGAGCCATGCGGTTCTTCTCGAGGGACGGCGCGTCGTCTGACGGGAGTGACACGGTCGTGTCGCTGGGGTAACGAACGACACGGTCCCGTAAGACGCGGGGTCGTACACGATTCTTCGCACGCGCGATAACATCGGGGTTTGAAGGCCGAAATATCTTTTCATTTCTTGGCGCCCGCGTGCGACACGTCCCCTTCGCCTACGCGCCGCCTGCACAGCGCCGCACCACGCGTATTATCGGTAGCGCGATGCGGGACCGTCCTCGTGAAGCGTGGTTCATCCATTGAATTGTAGACTGCCAGTGTCCTAGGATTTCAAGGGCCTTGGGCCGTATTTGCACGGGAATTCGTGATTCGCTGCGTGGATGTGCCGAGTGATGTCCTACGTTGATCTAACCCAGGCGTTGCGCGACTGGCCTTACGAGCCGGACAAGATCTCCGTACGGAAGATCCTCGGTACGGACGGTGCCGTTCGGATTCAAATGCGCGTCGAGCTTGGTGTCTTGCAGATGAACGCGGAAGGTCGGCCTGACGGCGCGAGTCCTTGCGGGTGCGAGTCGCTTCTTCGATTCCACCAGAAGAGTCTCGCGGAGCACGAGGAGCGTAACGGCGCGCCGCTGGGGTTCGGTCTTTCCCGTGAAGAGTGTCATGCGCTTCGGGTCGAGGCGTCGCTGTATTACCGTCGATACATCGCTTTTTTCGTGCTCGAGGAATACGCCAACGTCTCGAACGATACGGCGACGAGCCTGGATCTCTTCGATTTCTGTCGAGAGTACGCGATGGAACCGGAAGACCGTGTCGCGCTCGAGGAGTTTCGCCCGTATGTGCTGATGATGGACGCCCGCGCCCGGGCGTATCAAGCCGTTGAGGAAGGTGAGCCGGCGAGTGCGTTGGCGCACGTGAATCGCGGCATTCTCTCCGTCAGGGACCATTTCGAGCGTCACGGTCAGCCGGATGCGGAATCTACGAGCGAGGAGCTCAGGATCCTCCGCGCGCTGGCGGCGGAACTCGGCGACCGCGTTCCGAAGGACTCGCTGATCGTCACGCGTAAAGCCCTTCGCACCGCGATCGAACAGGAGCGGTTCGAGGACGCCGCCCGTCTTCGTGACGCCCTCAAGACCCGCCTCGACAAAGATCAGACAGCCTGATCGCTCCACGCGCCCTCACCTGGCGTCCTCCGCCGATGTGTCGCTAACCGCTTTTTCCGGCGGGAGATTCCGTGCGCGCGCTCGTTGTTGCGTTCGCGCAGATGGCGCCGAACTGACGGCAGGTGTGGCAGGCGGCGTGGCGGAGCGGATAGTCGCCCATCGTGACGGAGAGTGAATCGCCCATGCGCGCTTCAGGTGCATCGAGAAGGATCGGGCAAACCCACACGCCCTGATCGGTGACGAGGCGAGAATTGCTGCACAGCAGTTGGCTGGTGTCGAAGTCTCTCATCATCTCGTGCGTGACGCGAACCTCGCTGCAATACCCGCCACCGCGTTGCTCCTCGGCGCCTAGCTTTAGAAGCGGAAGTACCTTGAGCCGGGGTGCTTCGTATCCGCGCTGTTGCAGCATTCTTCGGAAGCCCGCGAGCACTTGGTCGTCTCGCTCACTGCAACCCCACGTGCGTGTGATCGTGATGATCGGTTTGAAGCCGCGATGAACCAAGCGTTGCACGCCGTCCATGGCCCGGTCGAATGTTCCTTCGCCGCGAACGGGGTCGTTCATTTCGGCGGAGTATCCATCGAGGCTCACGCGGATTTCCAGTCGATTCAGGGCGGTGCTCACCAGGGCCGTGAGCCGATTGAGCACGGGATCACGAAGGAGCGTCGCGTTGGTGAGTACTGTCGTCGGTCCGAATGCCAGGGCGGCTTCGAGAATGTCGCACATCTGCGGATGAGCGAAGGGTTCACCGCCGGTGAAATAGTATTCGGACGCGCCGAGTGATTTCGCTTCGGTCAGGAAGCGCTGGATCGTGGCAAGTGAGAGAAACGAAAACTTGTCGTTGTCCGGTGAACAACTGATGAAACAGTGGTGACACCGGAGGTTGCAGATCGTCCCGCCGACCTGAAACCAGACGGTTTCCAGCTTCTGCAGCGGTACGCGCGGCGAAGTCACATCGGCTTCGTTGAGAAGTTGCTCGTACACAGGCGTCGTCACTCCAGACCCTCGACCTTCGAGAACAGACCCGTTGCACCTTCAACGATCCGGCCGGGCATATTATTCCGTGGTTTCGCGGGTGAGGCTATCGGGCCAAAGGGGAATCGGCAAGGAATCGCGTGAGGGCCTTGAATCAGGCGGAGATGTCGAGTCGTCCACCGGATTGCGGTGCTTGTGCATCGCCGAAGGCGGCTTCGCCGCTGAATTCGCCAAAGGCGATCATGGTCGTGGACTGCTCGATCGTGATCGTAGTGGAGGAGGCGTAGGCGTTGAACATGATGGAGCCGTCGCCGCCCGGTGCGGATTGCCCGCCGGCGAGTCCTTCACGTTCATTCGAGCCGTTCTGGAGGCTCTCGAGAACCGCGAGCAGAATGAGCAGCGCGATCAGCATCTCGAGGGCTTTGTTGTTCTCGGCGTCGAGCCCGAGCGTTTCGAAGAGCTGGGTGAGGATCTCCTGTAGCGGCGCGGTTGAAGAGGCTGAGCTCTGCGATTGCGGGGCTTGAACGGCACCGCGGGTGCTGTCGGCGCGGGGAATGTCCGTCGGACGCGACGCCCGCAGCGCCATGCTCGAAATGTCACCGGCCGGTCCGGCACCAACCGGCTGTATGGGCCCCAGCATATTCTCCCCTCCGTTGGCGCACCGTCGACAGGGCGGACTGGTGCGTCGACTCACAAAGGGCACGCTCTCTTCCGCCGGCGGCGGAGTCGGGCGGATCGCATGTAACTCGTTATATCACAAGCAGTTACGTGTTCATTTGGATACGGGTGGGGGTAGGGATTATGCCGGATGGTTGATTCCGTGCCACATCCCGTGTCGACGCGGCAGCACGCCGAGGGTTGCGTAGTGCCTCCGTTCGAGACGCCCGGATTCGCCGTGGTGGTCTGCCTTGGACGGCTTCAGGATGCGGCGCGGGCGGGATGTCACTTGGTTGACAGGGTTGGCGGGCGATCTACCATGCTTCCAACCGGCTTTTCTTCGGATTCGCCGCGCTCGGTGGGATGAACGCTGCTCTTTCGGACACGACGATGAACGCCGCGGCGGCGATGGGTGATGCCTACGCCAAAATCAACCTTACCCTGGATGTCCAGGGCCGCCGCGACGACGGCTTCCACGAGATTCGCTCGCTCGTGATCGGCGTGGGCCTTCGTGATCGCGTCTGTTGCCGCCTTTCGCGCACGTCCGAGCTGACGCTGCGTTGTTCGGATTCCCGAATTCCGGAAGATCAGAACCTCGTCGGTCGTGCGGCCTTGATGCTCGCTGAGCGTCTGGGTCGCGCGCCGTCCTGCGAGATTCAGCTCGATAAGTTGATCCCGCTGGGCGCGGGAATGGGCGGTGGGAGCAGTGACGCAGCCACGACGCTTCGGGTCCTGAACGAACTTTGGAGCGGCGGGCTGGGAGAGGAGGAACTGGCTTCGATCGGAGCTGAGTTGGGCTCCGACGTGCCGTTGTTCTTTCATCTGCCCGGCGCACGGATGACCGGTCGAGGTGATCGCGTGGAGCCGATCTCGCTGCGTTGGCGTGGCTGGGTGTTGCTCGTGTTCGTGGCGGAGATTGTTTCGACGCCAAGGGTCTACGGGCTCTGGCGTCGTGAGGACGCCGCGGACATGCCGCGTAAGATGGATGAAGCGATCGTGGCGGCGGAGACGGCGGATCAGCTTTCTGCGCTGCTGTCGAACCACCTCGAGCCGGCGGTGTTTCGGGTGTCGCCGCGGGTCGCGCAGACGTTTGAGGCCCTACATTGCCGAGGATTGGGTCCGATGCGCGTAGCCGGAGCAGGATCCACGTTGTATCGTTTGTTTGACGAACCGGAGGCCGCCCGAAGGGCGGCGGCAGGGATTGAGGATTTGGGCCTGGGCGTTACTACCAGGATCGTCGAAGCCCCGGCGGGACCGGGCCCTATTGTCACTGAGGAGTGTTGAATGGAGATTTCAGACGTACGGGTCAGAATCGTAGACGCCAACGCCGGCGACCGCCTGAAGGCGGTCTGCACGGTCACGCTGGATGAGATGTTTGTCGTTCGCGACGTGAAAGTCGTGGAAGGTTCGCACGGACCTTTCGTGGCGATGCCCTCGCGCAAACTCTCTTTGCCGTGTCCTAAGTGCCGTACACAGAACCACCTTCGAGCGAAGCACTGCAACGAATGCGGCAAGAGGCTGCCGCCGCCGCGTATTCCTTCCGACGACGACGGGCGCGAGAAAGTTCATCGTGACATTGCGCATCCCATTACGGCTGCGTTTCGCCAGATCATTCAAGAGAGCGTTCTCGATGCGTACGAGGCGGAGCGAGGCGACATCGAAGAAGAGCAGGACACCGAAACACGCTTCGAAGTCGAGCAGAAGGAAGAAGAAGTAGAGGTCACGGAATCGCAGACCGAGGGCAAGGACGACTTTGACGACGAGGACGAGGAGGAGCGAGAAGAGAAGAAGGGCGAGATCAGCGAGTACGACGCGATCATCGCCGACCTGCGCGGGGACCGCACGCGATTCGTCAAGGACCGCGACGGCGGCGCGAAGAGCGGCCCTAGCGAGCCCCGAGACAAGGCTTCCGATGGTCCGGGTCGACGAAGGCGAGGCCGACGACGCCCCGACCGCGACGACCGGCCCGACCGAGATCGCCCCGCAAAAGCCGCGGAAGATCAGAAACGCGAGACGCCGCCGCCTGCCCCGGCGCCGCAGCCACCGCGGGTCAGGGAGCCTGAACCCGCACGGGTCAGAGAGCCGGAACCGGCCAGGTGCGACGCCCCTCGCGAAGAACCGGAAGTCGAATCGAACGACGGTTTTGCCGCAGGGCTTCTCGACACGCCCGCTCCCCGGCGTGCGCCTTCGCCGCGCCCGGCTGCTCCTGTGAGCGCACCCGAGCCGGTGGTGCAGGAACCGGCTGAGGTCGAAGAGGCGAGTGAACCGAGCACGGACGACAGCAACGACACCGGGTTCGGTGCCGGCATTTTATAGCGAGCGCCGCACGGGCGATCGAGCGGTTAACAGCTGCCAGTGCCGTTTACTTCACGGTTGTGGTACTTTCAAGTTGTCCGCTCCCTCACGGTCGCGGCTCGGAGTGGTCACCGCTGTACGGTGTGGACGTGACAGAAACGCGAGCGCCCCTTCCAGAATCGGCGCCAATGCGTCGAGATGGGCTTGCGCCGGCGACAGAAAGAAAGACATGAGCACAAAGACCGACACCATGGAAAAGATCGTCGCGCTGTGCAGACGGCGCGGCTTCATCTTCGGCAGCAGCGAGATCTACGGCGGCATCGGTGGCTTTTGGGATTACGGACCGCTGGGGACCGAGCTCAAACGCAACATCAAAGACGTCTGGTGGAACGATATGGTCCGCAACCCGCCGCCCGGCCCCGATGACATCCCCTACCAGATGGTCGGCGTCGACTGCTCGATCATCATGAACCCCAAGGTCTGGGAGGCGTCAGGCCACGTCGGTGGGTTTCAAGACCCCATGCAGACCTGCCGTCAGTGCAAACGGCATTTGCGCGCCGATCAGGTCTGGGATGAGGTCAACGACAGCGAGTGGGCAAGATCCCTCGGCGAGTTGTACAAGTCACAGGAGAATGTCACAAGCGTTGAGCTGAAGCACTGGGCTCAGAAGAAGGGACGGAAACTGGCGCCCGGTTTGGCGCTGGTGCGCAATCCAGACGTAACACTCTCCTGGATGTCGGAACGAATCGACCAGGTCGGAGCCGCTTTTGACCCCGTGGAACTGCTACAGCATGTAGCCACGGAGCAGTTTGCCAAGACAGGCCTTGTGACACCTTGTCCGCAGTGCGGAGGGGATCTGACAGAGCCGCGAGCCTTCAACCTGATGTTCGAGACGTTCGTCGGCGCGATGCAGGACTCGACCAGTAAGGCCTACCTTCGCCCCGAAACGGCGCAGGGCATTTTCGCGAACTTCAAGAACGTGCTCGACTCGACGCGCGTCAAGATTCCGTTCGGCATTGCGCAGATCGGCAAGGCGTTTCGCAACGAGATCAACCCGCGGAATTACACTTTCCGCTCGCGAGAGTTCGAGCAGATGGAGATCGAGTTCTTCTGCAAGCCCGATACTTCGAAGATGTGGTACGAGTTCTGGCGGGATGTGCGCATCAAGTGGTACGAATCGCTCGGAATCAAGAGCGACAAACTCAAACCCCGAGAGCAGGACGAAGACGAACTCGCCCATTACAGCGACGCCTGCACCGACATCGAATACCTTTTCCCCTTCTCTGAGGAAACGCAGGAACTCGAGGGCGTGGCCCATCGAGGCTGCTACGATCTGACGCAGCACGGCAAGCACAGCAAGGGCAAAGACAACGCCTTCGCCGTCGTCGACGACGAAACCAAGGAGCGTTTCGTCCCGCACGTGATCGAGCCCTCCGCCGGGGTCGACCGCTTTACCCTGGCGGCGATCACCGAGGCCTACAGCTTCGACGAGAATCGCGCGAGTCCTGAGTTCATGAAGTTCCATCCGCGGCTCGCGCCGATCAAGGCGGCGGTCTTCCCGCTCGTGGCCAAGGACGGCATGCCCGACATCGCCGCGCCGATCTTCGATGGAATCCGCAAGCAGCTTCCCTGCCAGTACGACGCCAAGCAATCGATCGGCAAACGGTACGCCCGGATGGACGAAGCGGGCACGCCGTTCTGCTTCACGATTGACGGGCAATCCAAGGAGGATGGTACGGTCACCGTTCGCGACCGCGATGACGCCAGCCAGAAGCGGATCGACAAGTCGCGCGTCATGGAATACTTAAGGGATCGATTGGGAATGTAGAACGCCATGTCACTGACGGACGATCTGAGGCGAGGCATGGTCATCCGGCACGAAGGACAGCTCTTTACGGTTCTCGATTTCCGGGTGGCGCATACCGGTAAGCAACGACCCACCGTACACGTCAAGCTCCGCTCCGTGAATACGGGACACACGGGCGAACGCACGCTCGACGAACTCGGCAAGATCGACGAGGTCGATGCCCAGGTTCGCCACCTGCAATACCTCTACGCCGCCGGCAGAGAACGGGTCTTCATGGACACGGAGTCGTTCGAACAATACCCGCTCGGCGAGGATTTCCTCGGCAGCCACATCGAACTTCTGACCGAAGAAGAGACCTACCCTTTCCAGTTCATCGAAGAGAAGGCCGTGGCCATCCAGATGCCGCCGGCCGTCGTGCTGGAGGTGGTCGACACAGCCCCGGTTCAACACGCGGGCGGTAACACGAACGTCCACAAGGAGGCGAAACTCTCCAGCGGTATCGAGGTTTCGGTTCCACTGTTCATCAAGAACGGCGACAAGATCCGCATCAAGACGGAAACGCGCGAGTACCTCGGCAAGGACCACTAGAGCAAGCTCTCTTCAAGTGTAGCGTCTTGAACGACTCCGCGCGCGGGAGACACGGCACTTTCGCCGCTACGCTCGAGCGTTACACGCTATAGCCGACGCTTCGACACCGCGAGACGATCCTCAGACACTTGATCGGGGCGAGTTCTCGCGGCATGATGCCTCGATGGACACGCGCGCCGCTCGCCGCTGGGGACGATACAAGTCGGTCGGACCGGGAATCCTGTACGCCGGGGCTGCCATCGGCGTGTCACACCTGGTTCAATCGACGCGGGCGGGCGCCGGGTATGGCTTCGCGCTCGTGTGGGCGGTGCTGGCTGTTCACTTGTTCAAGTATCCGTTCTTCGAGTTCGGCCATCGCTATCCCGCGGCCACGGGAGAGAACCTTCTTTGTGGATACCGCCATGTCGGACGATGGGCGCTGGTCGGTTACATTGTCGTCGCGCTGCTGCTGAGCATTCCCACGGCTGCGGTTCTGACGATTGTGACGGCCGGGATGGCGGCGCAACTGCTGCCGCTGACTTGGTCACCGATGCAATGGGGTCTGCTGCTGCTGGGCGTGTGTGCGGTCGTACTGGGTACGGGTGGCTATCCGCTGCTCGACCGGGTCATGAAGATCCTGATGATCTTTCTCGCACTGTGTACGCTGTTTGCGGTCGCGGCCGCCACGGGACACGATCGCCCGGCCGGGGAATCGACACCGGCGCCGCCACTCTGGAACGAGGTTGGGATCGTCTTCTTGATCGCGCTGATGGGCTGGATGCCGACGCCGGTCGATGCGTCTGCGTGGGCGTCGGTCTGGATGGAGGAGCGGGTCAAACAGACCGGCCACCGCCCCACCCTTCGCGAAGCACTGTTTGATTTTCGCCTCGGGTATGGCGCGTCACTGCTCACGGCGTTCATGTTCTTGAGCCTCGGGGCGTTGGTCATGTTCGGATCGGGCGAGACGTTCGCGCGCAGCGCCGGCGGGTTTGCGGCGCAGTTCGTCGAGATGTATTCCCGCGCTTTGGGCGGATGGGCGCGGCCGATCGTGGTTACGGTCGCGTTTGCGGCGATGCTCAGCACGTTGCTCACCGTGCTGGACGGATACCCGCGGGTACTTTCGGCGGGTTGCCGCCTGGTGTGGCCTGTTGCGGATCGTCACCATCGCACGGTCTATTGGATCGTCATGGTTCTGATGATGGGCGGCACGTTGTTCATTTTTGGATTTCTGACCAGCCGAATGCGCCCGCTGATCGACGGTACGACGGTGTTGGCTTTTTTGTCGGCGCCGTTGTTCGCGTATCTCAATCACCGCGTCATCGTCTCGGATCGACTTCCTCGCGAAGCCCGACCCCCGCGCTGGCTGATCGCGCTGAGTTGGGCGGGGCTCGCCTTCCTGATTTGCTTTTCGATTGTCTTTCTGGTCGTGCGCTTCGGCGGATCAGCTTGATCGTCGCGGCGCCTACGCCTTATCGGTACTTGCGCATTTCGCGGTCGACCTCGCGCTGATGGTCGCGGGCTTTGAGGTCTTGGCGTTTGTCCGCGTGTTTTTTGCCGCGCACAACACCGAGTGTAAGCTTGGCGACACCTCGGTCGTTGAAGTGAAGCCCCAGGGGCACCAGGGTGAGCCCTTTTTGTTCAACGCGGACCGTGAGCTTGGCCAGTTCGCGCTTGTGGATCAGCAGTTTTCGTCGTCGCATGGGCTCGTGGTTGAGCGTGTGGCCGTGCTTATAGGGCGCAATGTGACAGCCGATCAGCCAGAGCTCCCGGCGTTCGATCCGCGCGAAGGCCTCGTCGATGGAGACGTTTCGGTCTCGCAGGCTTTTGACCTCGGTACCGACCAGAACGAGGCCACATTCGATCTTCTCGAGAATCTCGAACTGGTGCGAGGCCCGCCGATTGCGGCAGATCGTGTTGTCCGGCGCCTTCTTTTTTTTCATAACGTTCTTATTGACAGGCAGTTAGCGAAAGCGATACGTTGTATTTATGGGACCGCTAGCGCCTGGCCGATTCTACATTGAGGTTCCGAAGCTGCAACGCGACGGCGCAGAAGAGGTTATAATGAATCAGGGACGAGAACGTGCGATCGAGACAGGTGTAACCTTGGTGGCCGCCGACCGGAATTACGAGAAGCAGCTCATCGCGCAGGCGCGCCTGGGCGAAGCGACCGCGCTGCGCCGGCTGGTTGACCTCCATAAAGACCGCCTGTTCGCGTTCATCTGGCGCATGGTTCGTCATCACCACGACGCGGAAGAGATCTGCCAGGAGGCGTTTCTCAAGGCGTTCGGCTCGCTGAACAGCTTCTCGGTCGACTATCGGTTCAGTACGTGGTTGTTTACGATCGGTTACCGTGTCTGCTTGAATCATCTGAGACGGAAGCGTGCCGTTTCGTCGGAGATGGATCTGGCGGTGTTACCGGGCCCCGTCGACACCGGTCCGGAAACGTCCCTTGAATCTGAGGAAGCGACGCGATTGAAGGAGAGCGTTTGGAGCGCGGTCGACCGCTTGAGTCCGCCGCAGCGTGCCACCGTGCTTCTTTTCTATCGCCATGAGATGAGTTGTCACGAGATCGCCCGGGTACTGGAATTCCCCGTAGCGACCGTAAAAAGCCATCTGCACCGTGCGCGGAATCGGCTTCGCGACGTGCTGGAACCCGTCACCGAACAAGATCTGCAATCTTTCCGCAATCGTTTCGGTACAACCGGGTAAAAGGGGATGTCGCGAGGAGGCTGACGGAGCCTCCACCCTGACGCAGGCAAGTGGATCGAGTTTCGAGATGCGTTGCGAACAAGCGCAAGAACTTTTTGGCGCCTACCTCAATGGCGAGCTTGCCGGCTCACTGGCGACCGAGCTTGGTGCCCACCGCGTTCAGTGTGCCGATTGTCGCCGAGCGCTCGCGCTGATGGAGGTGAGCGGTCAGATTGTTGCATCGGACCGTGACCCGGTGACGCTTCGCCAAGACTTCACGGACCGGTTGCTGGCGTGTGTCGAACCGCACCAGGCGTCGCGCACTTTGCGGTGGCGTCGTAGGCTTTATGTCGCGGGTCCGCTCGCGGCGGCTGCGGTCGTGGCGCTGGCGTTCTTCGGCGTGTTCGACAATCGCGAGACGCAAGTCGCCGGCACGGTCGAAAAGGGCATTCCTAAAGCGAACGAGACGGAGGGCCCGGCGGTGACAGACCTCCCCGCCGAGGACCTCCCCGTTCCACCGACCGGCGACGAGCGACTTTTGCAGGAATTGGCGGAGCAGACCCGGCGGAACCTCGAAGCCAAACGTCAGAGCGGCGAGTCGCTTCAGCAGCATTTGGACCTGACCGCTCGGCAGTTGATGGAGATGCTCAACGAGGCGGATCAGAAGACCGACGAGACGAAACCCCCTCCGGTCAAAGACGAGGTGAAACCGCCCGCACCCGAGTCGACGGATGATCCAACGGACGACTCCGAGGACCCCTAGGACCTGCGCTTCGGCATTGTGATTCATCGCATCCGCCAGCCATACCCTTCAGACTTGCTGTGGGTGTCGACCGCAGCCCTGTTTCTGTTCGTCGCGACCGTACCCGCCGCGTCGACCGCACGCGCGGAGAGCGCACAGGCATCACGATTTCCGCGATATGTTCCGCAATCCGCTCGGCTGTTCGTCAGCACGGCGAAGCTGAGCGATCTCGAGGAGGCGCTGAACCGAGCCCACGCACGGGAACTGTTGCCGATTCTGACCGGTATTCCCATCGGCGGACCGCGCAGCTTTAGCATCTCCAAAGTGATCAAGGGCTTCTGCGGAATCCAACACCGGATCGCCGCGGAAGAAGTGGAGGCGCTTGAGGTTGGGCTCCTGGCCAGAGCACCTCAGAATCTTGCCGATGCGGTTTGGCTGATCCGCCTTCCGGGAGGCTCGACGCTCGACCGCTGGTATCCGAAAAACCGGCGCACCTCCGAGGGCAAGCGCGGAGAGGCTCGGTTCTTTGAAACCACGGCGGGCGTCACGGTTTGCTATCGCGACACGGTGGCCGCCGTCGCTCGTATCTGGGGACCTGGCTCCATGATGGACCAGACGATGGCCTTGATGGCCAGACCCACCGGTGCCTCTATGGACCGATTGCCGGCGTTTCGCGATCTCGGCGCCTACCTGCCCACCGGCCCCCTGGCGACCGTCTTCTTCGCCGATGATGCTCCCGTCGTTTCGTCCAACACCGTAGCGTCGCCGTTCTGGCCGGACATTGACCGGGCCGCCATCGGACTCTACGAGGGACAAGGCAGGCTCGATGTCGCCATCCGCGCGTCACTCGGGCAGCCGCGTCACAATCCGGGCATCACGAAAGTCGCCATCGATCGATTGATGAGGCTCCCCCAGACAACCCTGTTCGCGTCGGTCCTGACCGCCGACCCGACGCAGGACTTTGCCACCAACGCCACGAGTTCCTCGTCGGGCACGCTCGCGCGGTATCTCGCCCTCCTCGGCGCGCTGCAGCGAACAGGCGACAAAGCCACACGGACGCAGCTGGGCCCGCACCTCATCCTGGCCTGGGGACAGGACCCCCATCACGACCGGGAGACGCCGCAGGCCGTCCTGATGATCGAAAGCGGCAACGAAAACGCCGCCCGCGAAACCGCCAGCCGCTTCGCGAAGAAGCTCATCCAGCTTCTCGGCTGGCTGGAACCCGGACGTACCGTCCAGCCCCCGGCCATCGAGAACCGTTCGCACCTTGGCGTGCGTATCGAACACATCCCTCTGGCCGCCTACGCCAAAGCGTCGAAGCTTCCCTTCCTCAAGCTCCTGCACAACACGAACCCCGCGTGGGCGGTGTGGGGCGGTTGGCTCGTCGTCGCGCTCGACCATGAGCACATCGAGCGTGTGCTTGACGCCCAGTTCGGTCTGCGTCCGACACTGGCTGACGTCCGCGACATGCAACCCCTCCGACGCCAATCGGCGCAGCGATCCGCCCTGGCTGTTCTTCAGGCTGATCTCGTCACCCAGGTACTCGATCGGTGGATCACTGCAGCCGAAACCGGCGCCCCGACCCTCCTCGACCCGAGCTGGTGGGACGGTTCCATTTCCGGCAAGCGGATCGACCCGGCGCTGATGGGGATTCAACTCAGTAACGCGCCCACGGACGGTGCCGTCGTCGTGGCACAGGCGTCACCGCACTCCCCCGCCGCCCGCCGCCTGCAGCCCGGCGACAAGATCCTCGGCGTCAACGGTCACCTGCTCTCGCTGCACGCCGCCAAGGAAGACCTGCGAAATCGACTGGTCGACAGCAAAGCCGCCCCCGGACCCACGCTCCGCATTCAGCGAGATGGGAAGCTTCAGGACATCGTTCTGGTGGCCAGTCGAAGAGACACGGTTCGTACGAACCTCCGCACAAAACCGGCCGACGCTCTACGTGAACTCGCCGCGCTGGGCCGTACGCTGGCGTTCTCGACCTTTGTCGTCGATGCCACGGACCCTCAGCATTACTCCGCGAGGCTATCCCTGCGATTCCGCGCAACCCAAGAGGCCACGGGCGGCAACTGAATCCACCGCGCCCTCCCGAAGACGCAAGGGGCCGCTCCCCCTCTCTCACTCCACCTTCCGGTACGCGACCCGATAGATCGTGCGTCCACTACGCGTGTACTTCACCTCGAAGTTCGTCCCTTCCCAGTCCGGTCCCGGTCCCACGCCACTGTCGGACCAGCTGATCTCGGTCAAGTCGACCCGCGGGTCGAGCACGCGACGGATGTGCTCGAAATACTCCGCGTGATCCGACTGAATCATCCACAAGCCGCTTGGCACCAGTGCACGAAGAACCGCGTCGGCGAAGTCCGGCTGAATCAGCCGACGCTTGTGATGCCTCTTCTTAGGCCAGGGGTCCGGGTGGTACACGTGCAGCACGGATACCGACGCCGGCGGTAAGTGATGAAGCACAAGGTGCTTCGCGTCGGTGCGCATGACGCGCACATTCGTCAGCCCCCACCGCACCATGCGATCGGCGCAGAACCGGAAGTACTTGTTGGCCCATTCAATCCCCAGCATGCTAATCTGCGAATTCGCCCGAGCCCGGCTGAGCAGGAACCCGCCCTTCCCACAGCCGATCTCGATCTCGAAGGTCCCGGGTGATGTGAACCATGCACGAGTATCGATCAGCTCCGCATCAGCGGGTGGCTCGACAACAATGTCCTCCAGGCTCGGCATCAGGCTTTCCCTGCGTATATGTTCGTGTGTCATGACGTACCGCGCCATTCTACGGCGTACGGGCGGTCTTCCAAGGCCTACTCGATTCGTGCCTTCTTTCGAAATCCATTGATTGCTGTACCGTGTTCTGGTAGAGTTTCTTAACAGACGACGCCGGAAATCCAATCCAAGGAGGCACAAAGATGCACTCGGTCTATCCGCGCAGCCTGGCGTTCACCGTCGTCGTTCTAGTTTCCCCCTTGTTCACGCCGTCCTCCTCGCGCGCGCAGTGCCAGCTCGCGAAGATCTTACCCCCGGATGGTCAGAGCGGCGACCATTTTGGCGCCACCGTAGACATGGACGGTGATCGGCTCATCGTCGGCGCGCCGTGCAATAGCAGACACGGAACATGCACCGGCACCGCGTATGTCTATCGGCGCGCTGGAACCGAGTGGCGTTTCGAGACGCGGTTGGTCCCGAGTGCCCAGAGTCTTTGGGGAGATTTCGGAACTTCAGTCAGCATCAAGAACAACCTCGTTCTGGTTACCGCACCGCAGCATCAACACGCATTTGTCTTTCGCCGTACGAACGGCACATGGATGGAAGAATCGCGGTTGCCAGAAAACGATCCCTCTCCTCGGTTCGGACGTCCGGCGGCCCTCAGCGAATCACACGCCCTTGTAGAAGATGACTACGAGATTCGGGTCTTCAGGCGCATGGGACCCGTATGGTCCGAACTCCGCGAGATGGCGCCGCCAATAGGTGATCGCCACGGCAAGTTTGGGGCCAGTGTCGCGGCCGACAGAGAGACCGCCGTGGTAGGGAAAACGGGAAGCCGAACCAATGCCATCGCGGGTGTCGTCTTCGTCTACGATCTGCTTGCGTACGGCACGAGTTACCGATGGACGCCCGAAGCGTCACTCACATCCACACATCCGGAGGATGGGTTTGAGTTTGGGGCAGGCAGCGCGATCGACGGTGACACCATTCTCGTCGGCACGCCATCCAGCTTCGACGGCGGCGATCGATCCGGCGCGGCCTATGTCTACCGATTCAACGGCGAATGGGTCGAGGAATCGCGTCTCAAGGCAAGCGACGCCGCGGCCAACGACCGCTTCGGTTCCGAAGTAGCGATCTTTGGTGACTACGCCGCTGTAGTGGCCAGGGATAGCAACGCGGGAGAGGCGACGTCTGGTGCGGCCTACATCTTTCAGCGCGAACCTGATCAATGGCGTCAGCTCGCCAAGCTCGTTGCCGACCAGGATTCCACCGAGGACGGATTCGCCGCATCCTTGACCATCGGACATGGTGCCGTCGTCGTTGGGGCACCGTACGACGACACGCTGGGGCAAGACGCCGGCGCCGTATACATCTTCGGCATCGGCGATGACTGCAACGGCAACGGCCAAGTCGACATCTGCGAGATCGCCAGAAACTCGTTGCCGGACTGCGGTGACAACGTCATCCTGGACGAATGTGAACCTGACTGCAACGCAAACGGATCGCCGGATGGCTGTGACTTGGATAACGGAACAAGCGTTGACTGCAATATCGACGGTATCCCGGACGAATGCAGCACCATAGCGGACGCCGACGGCGACGGAACTGAGGACTGCCTCGACGCATGCCCGAACGATCCGCTGAAGGTCGAGCGCGGTGTATGTGATTGCGGAACGCCCGACGCAGACTGGGACTTCGACGGAACACCGGACTGCCTTGATCGCTGTCGAGAGGACAGGTACAAGATCGATCCCGGGGTCTGTGGATGTGACGAACCGGAAACCGACGTAGATGGAGACGGAATTCCGGACTGCGCCGCCATCGTGAATCTGGTTCCCGTGAGCGCCGAGGGGCTGCACGTGATCTCGGGAAACAACATCAGGTTGACGCACGGCGGGCAGAATTTCACTGTCGAGATCTACTTTTCGAATTGGTCGCCGAACGGCGAGAGTCTGCGTGCCTATCAAGTGGATGTGGATGAACACTGGTTCGGCGGGGGCGAATCCGGTGAGGTTCGAATCCTCGATGACCGAAGGCCTTGCTTGACGGACCTCGATTGCATCGATCTTGGCGTCGCCTGCTTCAACAGATACTGCGAAACGCGCGTTGATTTCGGCCCGGGGGCCTTTCTCGAGTTCTGGCGCATCGACTTCGTCTTCCGCGGCGGCATGAACATGGGCGGTATCGACTATCACGTCCCCGGGATCGTGAGGATTGGCAGTGTCCTTCAAGCCTCCAGTTTGCCCTGGGTGCCGCCTCCCCGGTACGCAGGAACGCTCGTCTTGAAGGTCAGTGATGACGCTGTTGGGACGTTCACCATTGGATTCCCACGATCCATCGAAACATCTGTTCAATTGATGGACAAAGACAACCAGCCCGTCAAGTACGTCGTCGTACCGGCCACCATCACCGTCACGCCCACGGCGTGCGGCAACGGCATGTGCGAACTGGGCGAGGACGAGTACACCTGCTGGGTCGATTGCACAGACAGCGAGATTCCGACGGTTTCGTCGTGGAGCCTGCTCGCGTTGACGCTCGGGCTTCTCACCGGCGCCAAAATCGCCTATCGTAACCAGCGACGAACGAGCAGTGCGAGCGGATGAACCGTTCGGACCGGCGTCGACGAATGAGCGATACAAAGCGATGAATCGAAAACTACCGTTTGTTGGAAGGATCTTCTGGAAGGTCTTCGTGACCGTCGTGGTCCTGCTGATCGCCGGGTGGGTGCTGATCCCCCGCGTGTCGGAATACGAAATCACCAACGCGGATTACGGCGGATCTTCGATCTGCGCCGTCATCCTCTCCTACCTCGTCCACCTCTGGATGCTGCCGCAGGAAGACCAGGCGTAGGTCGACTTCCGGACTATCTGGAGCGAACCGCCGGCCGGCGACCGCCGAAGCGGCGCAACACCCCGAGCGGCTGGCCCCTCTACCGAGCCTACGGAGGGCAATTCGCCGGACCACCGTATGGATAGGGCAGGCCGCGAAACGCGTCCACGGCGACGGCGACGTCGACGATATCGATCTTTCCGTTGGGCAGCCCTGGACTGATATCCGATCGTGCCTTGGCCACGGCGCCGCCGAAGTTCTGGAACTTGTCCAGGAGCGCCACCACGTCGAAGGTCACGTCCACGACCCCGTTCGGCGGGGTACACGGCGCCACGGTGCAGTCGCCGACCACGTCGCCCCAGATGCTGGTCGTCAGCGTCAGCGGTGAAGAGTATTCCTCCAACCCGTCATTCAGACAACTCGCTCCGATCGACTGCACGCTGTACGAACCGCCGGGCACAATCCCGTCGCCGTAGACGTGAATCGTCCCTTCCGCGCCGAAGTCCATCAGGACCGGATTACAGCTCAGCGGTGCGAACTTGGATGTGGGGAGCGTCCCGTCCGTGCTACCCGCCAGTTCCGTCATGTCGACCGGCTGCCCCACCCACCGCGAGGTACCATTGAACGCCTGAAACGGCGCCGGAAGACCGGAGAGCGTCACGCGCAGCGCGGTGACATCCCCCGCGCTCTGCGGCGTCAGCGAGAGAAAGCGGCTCTTGGCCGTTACGAATCCCGACTCGCCCAGCGGTGCTTCCACCGCGTCGCACGGCAAACAGGAACAGACCCCCGCCTGCGTGTCGCAGGTGCTCGAACCGCACACCGTATCATCGACGCACGAAAGCGTGTTGACGTCGGTACCCACACACTGGGCCGCCGCGTTGCACGTCTCATTGATCGTACATGGGTTGGTGTCCTGACAGACGGTTCCGATCGCCAGCGGCACATTCGAGCAAGCCCCGCCAACGCAGGTGTCCGTCGTACACGCATTCTGATCGTTGCACTGCCCGTCCGTCAGGCAGCCCACCGCTCCGGAGGGGTCCAGCACGAACAGCCCACCTTGTTGATCGGATATGAGGACGATCCCGCTCGGCAAGTCGCTGTAGACACCCCACGCACCGTCATATCCCGGTCCCTCCGGAAGCAGGCTCGTCTTGAAGTGGCCGACCTCCTGGACGTTGAAGATGTTGCTGTAGTCGAAAATGCGAAGTCCGCTCGTGTAGTTGGCCGCGAAGATGTAATTTCCGCGAACCATCAGGTTGTGGTCCGTCGCCTGATTGCCGTTCGTATAGGAAAGAACGTACGTCGGCGAGGCGACGTTCTCCACGTTGAAGACGTATGTCGTGGTCGTAACCGCCGGATCCCAGTCGTCCAGCTCGTCGTCGACAAACAGGTACTTTCGATCCGCACTCAACCAGCCCTGGTGGCAATACGCCAGGTTCGGATAGGTCAGGTTTCCGGCCATCGTCGTGATGTTCGACTTGTCCGTGACGTCGACCACAAACAAACCGGCGCCGCCGCCGAACGCGAACGCAATTTCGCACGGTTGACCCGCGCGCGGATGAAGGGCTGAAACGGGACAGGTATCGTAGCTGACCACGTACAAGTCATGTGCGTAGTTCCCGTCCCAAGCGCCGACCGGCTGCGGATTGGCTGGATTCGCCAGATCGTACGCCAGGAATCCGAAGCCCTGCGGAACGTTGGTCCCACACGGATATACGTAGCCGCTGTCGGGATTGGCGTACACGTTATGCGCCGTCGCCAACCCGTTCTCGACCGAACCGACCAGCGTGACGACGCCGCTGTCAATCTGCGACAGGTCGATCACCTGCATGCCGCCGGCTGACTCGTTCACGTTGTACGCGTAGTGACCGTAAACGGCGATGTCGCTCCAGGTCGACGCGGCGTCCGAAACCACCCCGAGGATCACCGGATTCGTCGGATCGGTCACCTCGACAAAACCCGTTCCTCGGAAGAGACCGACGATCGCATACTCCCGCCCGGACCCGGAGACGTACCCCCACACATCATTCGCCGCCGCGGCGCCGCCCGGAAAGTCGGCGACGGGTACCTGACTGAGCAGTTCAACGTTCAAGGCATCAAACACGGCGGCCTTACCCGCTGTCGTACCAGTCGCCTTCACCGATTCACGCTCGGACGCCGGCAAGAAGCGCCCAGACCGTTCGGCCTCGATCACCGCCTCATCCGGCGGGACCGCCCTGACCGGTGCGGTCATCAACGCTAGAACCAAACAGCATACAACTCGATACGCGATGTGAGCGTTCAGCGTGCGCATCCAAAAACCTCCCGACGAAAAAACAAGGAAACCCCGTATTCGGCCCAATCCGGTGCGGCTCTCCGGAACCACAGGCGCACCATATTATCAGAATCTGCCCCGATTTCAATGTTGCGACAAGGCAGTCGGCGGTCGAATTCGGTCGCAACAACCGCGTACGGAGCGACAAGAAAACACGATTCGCAAATCCGAGAATGAAAACTACATCACGGCTTGACGAATTGACCTGCAAACCAAGCGTGTGCTACCATGGTTAGGCTGGACCGCAGGGGTATTCTGCGCATCGTATAGACTCGACGCAGGCCAGGGAGTGTGGCTCGTAACCCGGGGAAGATCCAATCTATTGATCCTTGCGCTCGGAATGGTCTGCGCGCTCTTCCGCCCGCACACGCCGAACGTAATGGCACACGTCTTTGTCCCGCAGTCGTTCCGCGTCGGGGCCTACCCGCCCTATGACGGCAGCGGATGGATCGTCGAAGTGTTTCTCGACATTCCAAGCTACAACCGCGATCACTTCGCGAAGCTGCAACAATGCCTTTCCGGACCAGGCGGCGGCATGATCGGCGACTGCAGCGCCGGTGACCTGGACGACGATGGCGGCGCGTCCTTTCGTGACGGAGACGTCGACCTTCGGGATGTCGCGCGATTCCAGCTCGACTACCTGGCCTACCACCTGCTTCACGCGCGGCGACACATCGAGACACGCACGGCTGACTTCACGTTTCGCACCGACTGGCTGGACTTCCCTCCGGGGCCGGTGGGTTCCGACCTCGATGCGAACCTTCAAACGGTCGGGGAGTTTCTGGGCGACTTGCCGCACGACGTATCCGACCCCTCGAAGCTCAATGAACCGTTTGGAAGTCTCCTGCTTCGCTGCACCGGATTCATCAAAGTACTCGTCTCCGATGAAGTTCGCGTGCGCGACGTCGTCGCCTTGCCGATCTGGATCGAAGTCGGAACGCTGGGTTATGACGGCTTCCAGGTCGACGTGGGCGAGACTTCCTACCGCTTCCTGAACGTCAAGTGGGCAAGGCCCTTCTACCATTGGGGACCCAGCGTCGAACTCGTCGGTCTCTTCCCGATCGAGATTTCGTATCTCAACATCTACGATCCCGATGCCACGCTCGGCAACGAACGCGCCGGACTCGAGATCTACAGTTGGCACGGTGACGGACTCCCCTGGCCTGCCGGTCTGGAAATGCTGCACGAAACACGCGGCCCCGGGACCCTGCTGCCTCCGCGCGTCATCTATCAGAAAGAGGACATTCGCCCGATCGTCAAAGGGGACTTCAACGCCGATACCGACATCGACCTGAGCGATTTCCGCTGGTACGCCATCTGCGCCGATCCCGACTTCTTCTTCCTCCCGGCCGGATGCGACTGGCTGGACATGAACGACGATCGACGCTTTCAAGGCTCCGACTACCGACAGTTCCAGCAAACCATGACCGGACCCGCGTTTCCGGAGAACGCGGGACCATGAACACCGTCGCCCGCGCCGTCCTCTGGACGCTGATCATCACTCCCCTTCCCTGCGCCTATTCGCAGACCGTCCCCACGACGCTGGAAGATTTCTTTCAGCCGGGGTCGCAGCCGACCAGTGGAGTCACGTACGTGTCATTTCGGTCGAGTGCGGTGTGTGCGACCTGCCACACGGCCGGCAGCGCGGGGGCGGAGGCGATTTACGAGCCGTGGCGCGGCAGCATGATGGCCCACTCGGCGCGCGATCCGCTGTTTCTGGCCAGCCTGGCCATCGCCAATCAGGACGCGGATTTCGCCGGTGACCTGTGCCTGCGCTGCCATACGCCGGGTGGGTGGATCTCCGGCCGTTCGTCGCCGCCGGATGGGTCGTCGCTCACCGGGTCGGATCGGGACGGCGTCAACTGCACCGCCTGTCACCGCATGGTCGAGCCGGCGTATCTTCCGGGGGTCAGTCCGATCGTGGACGAGACAATCCTGGGGGACATCGATCCGCTGCCAACCCGCCCGGGCGGGGGCAACTTCGTACTGGATCCGCAACGGCGGTATCGCGGCCCCTACGATGATCTAGCGGGAAATCCGGGGCACGCGTTTGCGTCGACGCCGTACTATCGCTCGTCGGCCTACTGCGGAACGTGTCACGACATCGGCAATCCGGCGTTCGAGCGACAGGCGGATGACACCTATGCGCTGACGGCCATCGATGCGGCCCATCCGACCGGTGATCCGTACGACATGTTTCCGCTCGAGCGGACGTACAGCGAGTGGTTGCACAGTTCGTTCGCCAGAGGCGGTGTGGATATGATGGGTCGCTTCGGCGGCAACCAGCCGGTGGTGAGCACGTGCCAGGACTGTCACATGCCACGAAGACTGGGCGTGGGAAGCAACGTCACAGGCGCGCCGCTTCGGGATGACCTGGCGGCTCACGACCTGGCCGGCGGGAACGCGTGGGTGCAGGACATGTTGATCAACCTGTATCCGAACGACGGGATCGACCCCGCGCATCTCGAGGCGGGTAAGCAACGTGCCATCTCGATGCTCACGCGGGCCTGTTCACTCGAGACGGTGCAAGAGGGAAACCGGATTCGCATACGAATCGTCAATGAGACCGGCCACAAGCTGCCGACGGGGTATCCTGAGGGGCGACGGATGTGGATCAACGTCGAGGTGTTCGACGAGGCGCTCACGTTGATCGAGGATCACGGGGCCTATGACGACGTGAGCGCCGAGCTTTCCGTCGATGATACGAAGGTGTATGAGTCCAACCTGGGTGTGGACGCTGCGGTTTCCGAGGCCACCGGGATTCCTGAAGGCAAGAGCTTTCACTTCGCTGTCAACAATGTCATTCTGAAGGACAATCGGATTCCTCCACGAGGGTTCACCAACGCGGCATATCGCGAGGTTCAGGCCGCGCCGATCGGGACACAATACGCGGATGGTCAGTACTGGGATGACACCTGGTATCGGCTGCCTATCGCGGCGAGGTTTGTGACAGTTCGAGTTTATTACCAGACGGCGAGTAAGGAATACATCACATTTCTGCGTGACGAAAATCGTACGGACAGCGCGGGCGATGTGCTCTATCAGCAATGGGAGCTGACAGGCAAATCGCCGCCGGTGTTGATGGCGGTCTCGTCTCTGACGCTGGGGCCTTTCGCCGACGGGGACATCGATGGTGATCGCACGATCACGCTCGACGACTATGCAGTGTTTGAGCTTCACTGTCTAACCGGGCCTGGCAGACCGTATGTCGATCCGGGCTGTTGGCGCGTTGACTTTGACGACAACGGAGGTGGCGACCTGCGGGATTTCAGTGATCTTGCGGTAGGGTTGGGAGGTTAGTCCTCAACTCATCGCGTACATCGAGCCGTCCGCGTACCAGCAGGCCGCTAAGGAATGCTATTGTTCGGTGAGCGTCTTCTTATCGCGGAGTGTTTGGGTGTCGGAGATGCTTGGTTGGTTCGCGAAGTTCGATAGAGTCGGCCGCTCTTGCGGAGCGTGGCGCTCAGACCGTCGGTGCCAATCGAGCCATTTTCAGGAGACTGTACGCCGCGGCCGTCACTTCGCCCTGTTGCTTGAGCTTCCAACGACCCACGAATCGACAACGTGCCAAGCCACCCACGGCCTTGCACCAGCCGATGATCTCCTCGACCCGTTTCTGAATCCGCCGGCTGATTGCGTAGGCCGCTGTCGATCCGCGAGACCGGTCACGCCGACGCGCTTGAGATGCGGAATGGTCACCCTGGATCGGACCGTCGCCTAGAGTGAACTCTATTCGATTGTAGCGTTCGGGAGTCCATTTCGCCCGGAGAATCCTGCCAGTCTTCCGCTACGTTTGGACTGGTTGCGCTGTAGCAGAAGCGTGCAGCATACGTCCCGGACGCATCATTCTGCTCTACCAACAGGGGCCGATCAGCCAATGCCCCCAACGCCCACCCATCCGCTGGGCCCCGCGTGCCAATGCAAAGCCCGACCATCCCCTAGCACCCTCAGCATGGCCGGCTCACCACACTCGCCCTCCGAGAAGTGCCACATGGTGACACTCGAATGAAAACCGCATATGCGAAACGGACCCATTGACGCCCGATACTTCAGTACACGGGAGGCCTGCGTGCCCGATCCTTGCGAATCAGGAACGGCGGCCGAAACCGTCAAACGATCGTCAGGTGCCGTGCCGAGGCAGAGGGCACGGGCATGCCATGCTGACGGCGTCATGGATCGGGCTCCGCGCCAGTGCCGCCATGTCCGTCAACGGCAGAGCACCCCAGATGCGGTCTCGGGGACCAAGGACATCGCAGCGTGCGCCCCGGACGCACCCTGCTTCTGAGAAACTCCGTGGGTTTTCGCGCGCGTCGGTGTCATACTCTGAGGACGGAAGTGAGGACGTGTCGAGCACGGCAGGATGAGATCGCATGAAAACACAGCAGCGCGAGCGGTCGCCGGAGGACCTGATCCTCGTCTACCGGGAGACGATCGAGAAGCTCTACGCGTTTGTCTCGCGACGGGCGGGCGGGTCACGGGAACTGGCGGAGGATGTGACGCAGGAGGCGTATCTTCGCGCCATGACCGCGTGGGCTCGCCAAGGTCTGCCCGATTGCCCGCTCGCGTGGCTTCAGACCGTGGCGCGGAACCTCCTTCTGAACCACTATCGGCGCCGACAGCCGGATCGTTTCGACGGCGGGGACGTTGACGCCGCTCTCGACCGCAAGACGTCGAACGGGGCGGAGACCGGGGCGCTGGTTTGTTGGGGGCTCGCGAGGATCAGCACAAGACACGCTCGGGTGCTGGAGGCGTATTACCTCGACGACCGGCCTGTACGTGACATCGCAGAGGATATCGGTGTTTCCGAACGAGCCGTCGAGGGTCGGTTGCGGCGAGCCCGCGTAGCACTGAGAAAACTACTCTTGCCCCATGTGGGCACAGAAGGAGACATGACATGACCCTTCATCATCAACCGGATCCGGAGTTCGTCGGCCATCTCGAGCGGGAATTGCAGTCGACGATTCGCCGACAGTGTCAGTTCGAGAACGGGCGGCCGGAGCGAATGAATGGCGGGCGCCGTCTTCGATGGACGACGGTTTTCGTCGCGCTGGCTGCGATGGGGATCGGGAGTGCAGCTACGTTTGCGGTGACGCAGCGTCTGGCCGCGCGGACGGCGCACCTGATCATCGCCCGGTCGGAGGCGATTCTGGAGTTTGCCAATGCGCGCAAGGAGATGTTCCTCGAAGAACTTCGCGAGAGGGAGGGACTTGTCGCGGATGGGATGCTCACTTCGCAAGAGGTTGACGCCATGCGGCTCGAGCATGCGCAGGTCAAAGCCGATGCCTCAGCTCGTGCGCTCGACGTCGAAGAATCGCGAATCACCGGGCGTGACCCGGACAACTCGCTCTCGGCGCCGCTCTTTGGGGGACGCGATTTCGTGACGGAGCGCTTGGAACTGGAGCGGGCGGTGCTGGCGCAGCGCGCAGCCATGGTCGAGAAGCTGGCGTCCAGGCCTGGACTATTTCAGCAGGAAGTCTCGGCGATGGCGATGGAGCAAGAAGCCGTCCGAGCTGCGGTAGCGGTCGTCGATGAACGTATCGCACTTCGGCAGGACTACATCGATGGGACGCGAACAGCTCGCCAGATCGAACTGGCGGATCTGCAGTTTTCGGTCGGGCGGCAGCGGGAGACGGCTGAGCTGCGCGTGGCCGAGGTGCAGAAGCACCTGGACCGCATGCGTACCCTGGTCGAGGGCGGGCTCGCTTCGCGATCGGAGGCGCGGCAGGTCGAGATCGAGTATCGGGCGGTGGTGTTGCAGCGCGACCTGGCGGTGTTGGAGATGCAGATTCTCGAGGAGAAGCTGGCGGGTCCGTGACTGTGGGTTGGGCGGGATCCTAATCTGTCGGTACTGCACGTTAGGGGGTATCCTCTGGTACAGGTTTGGTGAGAGCGCGTTCAGTGCAGCAGGTTGGCGGGCGTAACGCCAACGGATGCGTGGAGGTTCTTGATGCGGAAGTTCCTGTGCCGAGGATGCCTTGGTCTTGTCCTGCTGCTCGCGGTGGCGCGGACTGGTGCGGCGCAAGAGGATCAGGGCAGGGCCGGGCTTTCGGACGCGGCGGCGTTGGGGAGAACGCTTCTGCGCGATCACCGGAACCTCGTTCCCGAAGATCGTCGAGCGGAACTCGGTCGGCTTGCGGACCGGGCTGGGGAAGCCATTCAGCGCGTCAAGGATGGTGTACCCCCGACGACGGGCGAATCGGCGGCGGATTCGGGTGAGCGGTTGCTCGATCGGCTCGGTGCGTTTCTGGATTCACTTACGGCGGTGGTGCGTGTCGAGGTCGTTGACGGCCTGCCCCGGACCGTGAGCCGCAGTCCGTCTTCGTTGCCTGGTGATCGAGGGGCGGTGCTCTTGCGCATCGCCGCGGGTGATGGCGGATCCCATTTTGTCACAACGTCGCATGATCTATCCGACGGAAGTGAGAGCGTCCAGATCGCGGTTGCCGGTCGTGGCGTTACGTGGGCGTTGGTCGGGTTGATGAACGTTCCGCCTGGACCATCGTCGCTGCTCTTCAAATTCGAGGGTGTTATCGAGCGGTGGATACCGTTCCTCTGGAATGTGACGGCCCCGAAGCCCGGACGACTCCGTATCAACATTCTCGACGAGAAGGGAACGGGGTCGACGCCGGCGATGGTGCGTTTGGTCTGGGACACGGACGGTCACGTTCGCCGACCTGGAAATGCCATTCTCTTGGCACCACAGTTCGACGGGCAGGGCGAACCGGACGATCCTCGGCAGGCGAATCTACCTGGTCGTCTCGAGGGCGCCTATTGGTGCGTACCGGAGTCCTTTGACATGGCGGTCTCCCCTGGAACATGGTCACTGACGATCCGTCGCGGGATCGAGCATGTTCCGGTCTTCGACACGATCAGGGTGGAGTCGGGACAGCGGGTCGAGAAGACCTATCAGGTGCGCCGGTTTGTGGATATGCGCAAGCTTGGATGGTACTCGGGGGACGGCCACATCCACGGACGGTTGACCAGTGACCGTGATGCCGAACAGCTCCTTACTTGGGTGCGGGCTGAGGACATTCACCTCGCCAACGTCCTGAAGATGGGCGACATCAATCGTACCTATTTTCAGCAGCGGGGCTTCGGGCCGGACTACCGCGTGCTGGACGGCGATTACGCGCTGGTTCCGGGGCAGGAGTGTCCGCGATCCTACGAGCAGCTCGGGCACACCGTGGCGTGGAATACGCGCCGGATGGTGCGCGACACGAGCCGCTACTATCTGTATGACGAGGCGATGAAGGCGCTTCGGGCCGACGGTGCCGTAACGGGTTACGCTCATGTCGAATCGAACCACTTCGAGGTAGACCGCGACATGAGCCTGAATGTTCCGAAGGGTCTGGCCGACTTTGTCGAGATTCTACAGTTCGGTCGGCTCGGGACGGACCTTTACTACGGATTCCTCAACCTCGGGTTCAAGCTGACGGCGGCGGCGGGGAGCGACGTTCCGTGGGGCGGATCGATCGGCGAAGTGCGCATGTATGCCTATCTGGGTGATACGGCGTTTTCACCGGACGCCTGGTTTGCCGCGGTCAAGCGAGGTCGAACGTTTGTCACGAACGGACTGATGATCGATCTTCGCGTGGATGAAGCGTTTCCCGGCGATGAACTCGCCGCCACTGACGGCCGGCATGTGCGGGTTCGCGCGCGGGCGTGGGGGCATGCGAAGGGTGCCATTCCGGGACGGCTCGACGTCGTCGTTCAGGGTGAGGTGGTTCGCAGCGCATCGCCGCGCGACGTGGGTATCACGGAGTTGTCTCTTGATTTCACGCTTCCCGCACAAAACGGTTTTTGGGTGGCAGCATCTGCTGAGGGTGAGGATGGATCGGCGGCGCATACGACGCCGGTGTATGTGGTTCGGTCGTCGCTTCGTTTTTGGAAGCACGAAGAGGTTGACGAATTGATTGGCAAGCGGATGGAGAGCCTGGCGGACATTGAGCGGCTGGTACGAACCGCGAGGCAGCTAGACCGTCAGGGAAGCATTGAATACCACCGCCCTTGGAAGCAACTGGCGTTGCAGAGCGCCGCGCTGCTCGACCGGGTGGAGGCTGCTCGCCGTTTTTATGAAGGCCTTGAACAAACGGCGAGAGAGGAGCGGGCGTTGAGGCAGAAGCGCTAAGGTCCGCCGCCGCGCGGATGGTTCGGCGACAGTTTTCGACACATCACGTACAGCCACACGGGAAGAACCGTTCTCTTGCCCGGAATCATTCTCGTTCGGCATCTTCATGACCGGAAACAAGCGCTCTGACGTATCGCCCGACAGGGGGGCGTTGCATTGCACGGATAGCGGAATTCGGGTACACTGATGCCGTGGGGATCACGCTTTTGAACGGTTGCTCGAAGTGGGCTGACCGTCACCCCGGGCCGTGCGGCCGGAGACTCAAAGCATTGGGCTGCGATCGAGCGCGTTGAGCTATCGCTGCAGCGTAAACGATGCCACGGATGAGGGCGTGATCCGACGACGATTTCCTTCACAGGGGGAGACGCATGTTGGCGATGAAGAGTCGGCACATTCGTTGGAGCGGTTGTGCGTTCGCACTGATCGCTTCGTTATCGGGAGTCGTGGCTTCGTACGGTGCGGAGCCGCCGACTCCGGCGACGACGACGGTTATAGATTTCTTTCGTGGGGGCAGCCAGCCAACCAGTACGTATGAGCAGTTCGTGACGAGCCGCAACTGCGGTTTGTGTCACAGGAGCGATGACGCTTCGATTCTGATCAACAAGCCGTGGGAAGGCAGCATGCACGGTTTGTCGGCTAGAGACCCGCTGTGGCGCGCGTCGTTTACGATTGCCGAGCAGGATGCGCCGTTTGTGGGTGACATGTGCATTCGCTGTCATGTGCCGCGGGCGTGGATTATGGGTCGCTCAAAGCCGACGGACGGTTCCAAGATCAATCGAGGTGACCGCGACGGGGTGACGTGTCATTACTGCCATCGCATGGTCGACCCATTCTACAAGGAGGGGGTCAGTCCGGCGATCGACGCGGCGATTCTTGATAACATTCAGGATCTTCCGACCGCGCATGGGAGCGCCGGGGCCGTACTGGATCCCTTCAATCGCCTGCGCGGTAGCCGGGCGGAACCTAATCCGCACAGCCGGTTCAAGTCGCCGTTCTTCGAGGAGTCGGCGATCTGCGAAACGTGTCACGACGTGAGCAACCCGGCGCTCGATCGCCAGCCGGACGGCACCTACGTCGGCAACGCGTCCGATACGCGTCACCCGACGATGCAGAAGCACGACATGTTCCCCGGCGAGCGGACGTCGAGCGAATGGAAGGCCAGCGCCTACGCCAAAGGCGGTGTGGACGCAGAGGGGCGATTTGGCGGCAACAAGCGAATCGTCAGCACGTGCCAAGACTGCCACATGCCTGACACCACCGCCAAAGGCGCGAAAACCGGACCGATCCGCGACGACCTTGCGGATCACGGGATGTACGGCGGCGGTACGTGGATTCCGCTCGTCGTGGCGAACCTCTATCCGGACGAGGTGGATCCGGTGGCGATTGCCATGGGTGTCGCGGGGTCGAAGTCCATTCTGGAGCGGGCGGCCACGCTCGAACTGTCGCAGTCGGGTGAGGTCGTCGATGTGCGGTTGATCAACGAGACGGGTCACAAGCTGCCGACCGGTCAGCCTGAAGGCCGTGAGATGTGGATCAACGTGCGGTTCATCGACGATGCGGGGCAGTTGATCGCAGAGCGTGGTGCGTATGATGCGTCCACGGGTCGACCGTCGACCGAAGACAGCAAGATGTATGAAATCGTCCTCGGAATCGACCAGGCGACGGCCGATGCGACCGGACTGCCGGTAGGCCCGACCCACCACGTGGCGTTCTGCAATGTGATCTATAAGGACAACCGAATTCCACCACGCGGATACTTGAACGCAGAATTCGAGCGGATCGGCGCGCCGGTGGTCGGCGCCTATTTCCAGGACGGGCAGTACTGGGATGACACGCGGTTCGCCCTTCCGAAAAACACGGTTCGTGTGGAGGTCGCGGCCTACTACAAGACGGCGAGCACGGACTTTATCGAGTTTCTGCGTGACGCCAACTTCACGAACGATTCCGGGCAGGTTCTGTACGACCAGTGGGAAATTACGGGTCGCTCGCCGCCGGTGAAGATGGTCTCGGGAGCGATCGATCTGGTGCCGTTCGACGTCGGCGATTTCAACGAGGATGGGGTTGTCGACGTTGCGGATGCGCCGGGGTTTGTGGCTTGTCTCGACGGACTGGGCTCGGGGCCGTGTGATCCGGGTGATCTTGACGGCGACAACGACGTGGACCTCGTCGACGCCGGTCGATTCCAGCGTCGGTTTGGGTCTTCAGAGTAATGGTATGCACGCGTTGGGGAGGAAGTACTGTGAGGGGTAAACTCATCGGCAAGCTGAGCGCATGCGTCATGGTGATTGTCGGCGTCGGAATCGGTGTAGGTTCCGTGGATGCCGGACATCCGATGCCGCAAGGAACCAGCACGACCACGATCAGCTATGACACGACCGGTCCGGTTTCGGTCAGCGGCGATCGCGACTTCAGCGGCGTAGGCCCTACGGATGCATCGGTCCTCGTCGGAGCGGACAACGTCAAGATCTTCAACTCGGTCAACGGGTTCGGCCGGCGGATGATCGTCGGGGGTGTGGTCGGCGCGCACGAATCATTGATCACGCACGCGTTTTTCAAGAGCGACATCGACACCGACTATTTTCCCGGTCTGGTTTCGGGTGGTGCGTTGAACCTGGAGTTTTCGACGATTCAGTTCGATCGGCCCGTGACGGTGGATCGATCGACGGCGATGCTGCACGTGCTGTGGAACGCGGATCAGGTCGACGTGCTGGACAATTTCTACATCCACCTGAGCAATCACCATACGCTGACGGATCCATTTCGCGACTTTGGCGATTTCTTCGGTTTGCTGTTCTTCGAGCTTCCGTCGCCGAACTTCGCCATAGAGCAGAGCGATATCGTCTGGACGATCTCCGGTGAGGGGACCGACGTTCTGGACGTCAGCGTCACCTTTCCCTATGCGCGACTGCAATCGCTGGAAGAACAAGGACAGCCAGTTCCGGTCGGCTTGCCGGCGCCGCACGGGTTCCTCGAGCCTTTCCACTTTCACGTCGAGTACATTGTCGTCGATGCGATGGGCGATGCGGATGCGGACGGGGACGTCGACCTCGGTGATGTCGCCGGACTACAGAACTGTATGGGAACCGCCGCTCCGGGTGGGTCGCCCTGCCGGCGTCTCGACACCGATCCGGACGACTTCGTCGATGCACTGGATATCACGGGCGTGCTGGACCGGATGACTGGACCTAAGTAACGGGCACCTGCGAAGCGTCGCGGTGCGAGGTGGGCAGCCAGCGGCGCGCTTGGGCCAACAGCGCGAGCCCCCCTACCACGAGCGCCCCCGCCAGCGTCGTATCCGTCATCAGCCAGGTGAATTGAATGCGGGCCGTCGTCGGCGTCAGGAAGCCGATGAAAACCGCATCCAAGATGTAGGCGAGTGCCAGGAACAGACAGGTCTTTCGATTGAGTCCAAGCCAGTAGGACCCGAGCAACGCGAAGCCTGGCCAGAGCGTCGCCACGTAGTCCATTCCTTTGACGACATGCGCAGCGGGCGCCTTTGTCTTCCAATAACGCAGCGCTTTCCAAATGGCGGAGGCTCCAAAGGGCGCTTTTCGAGCCGCGGCGATCTTCATGCCCTCGACCCGCGCGATCGACTCTTCCAGGGGTAGATGCGGCAGACCCCAGTAGGCGAACCAGTAGGTCTTGGCCTCTTCCGTGTCCATCGCGGCGGGGTGAATCAGAGGTTCCGCGAGGCGGTCCGGGGCGATCGGCGACAGAGATTGGCCATCCGGTTGGCGCAGAAGGTGGTGCAGCGTCATGCGAGCGCTCGACGCAGCGTAGTCGCCGAAGTTCCGCACAAGGATCTCGACGCCGACGCGTCGCATGAGGCTGTCATACTCCCACTCGTCCATGTCCATCAGATATATGGCATGATAGCGCGCGACCCATGCGTCGAGCAGGTTGGCGACGTAGACGCTGTCGGCGCTTCGCTGAGGAACAAGGCTGATGACACGCTTCGCCTCCTCGGTCTGAGGCCAATCAAGACCCTCGAAGTTGCGCGCGCGAAGCAGGATCGTCGCACCGGCTGTTCCGTTCGATGGGCGAAACTGGTGGCCGTAGGCTCGGTTCAGACTACACTCGAGAAGGGCAAACCCGGCGATCGGTATCACGAGAGCGACGCCTGCCGCAATGGCGCGCCGCATGTCGGCTCGCATCACGATCACGATCGTCAGTAGTGCGGCGCCGATCAACGGCGTCGCGGCCGACCGCGTAAACCAAGCCAGCCCCAAGAGGATGCCGGCGATGGTCATCCAGCGATACACGTCGTAGCGCGAAAGACCCGTCACCAGTGCCAACAATCCGAACGATAGAACGCAGGTGTACAGCGCTTCCGACATCATCCGATCCGCGTAGTGCACGCCCTGAAGTCGCGCGATCACGAGTGCGGCCGCCAGCCAGGCGAGCGAGCGCCCTCGAAGGTGAAGACCGAATCCGTAGGCGGCGACGGGAATCAACGCGAGCAGAACGTGATTGCAGGTGATCGCCGCCCAGCCCATGTTGCCCGACAACAGCGCAACGCCGGCAAGAAAGAGAATGTACCCGGGCTTTCGCATCTCGAAGTGAGGCGTCTGGTCACCATCGAGCAGCGCTTGCGCCGAGGCGATGTACTGCACGGAATCGCCACTGATGACGGCGCGGCCTTGTTGGAAGGAAAAATGTGTGGTTTGGGCGACGCCACTTATCGCGACGATGACCAGGAGGTCGAAGATCAGCGCTCTGTGACTGGTCGTTGTTGGTGACGGTGCCGTCGACATTGTCAGCTACCCGGCCTCTCAAATGCCACTCCGCCCCCGAGCCTCTCCAGGCGCACCCGCTCCGCAGAGTGCTCAGACAACATCTACTATCGGACGATTCGACGCAGCCGGTTAGAAACGCCATTTCCCGCAGTCGGACGTGATTCTCAGCACTGGTCGTCAGGACCCAAGCCACATGGTTCTTCGGCGCCAAGAGGGTCGCTCGTCACCGACGGGATCAGCGCCACAAGCAGCAGCAGGGGAATCATCGGGACACGGAATCGAGGATCCAATTGCGGTGTGCTGGTCATCAGAAGAGCAGCGACGATAACGAGCGGGAAGTAAACCTGCGTGAGCGCAAGGCGATGACGCAGTAGACGGACGACAACCCAAACGCAGAGTAGCAGATAGGGCAGACCCTTGGCGAGCCTGGCACTGCGCGACGCGTGATCGTCTCGCGGCGGATTGATGGCGAGGCTGAGTGGAAACGTCAAGATCGATCCACACCGCACAAAGTAACAAACCATCGCGCTGAGGGGTGAGGCGGAAAGCGTCGACACGCCGATCTCGCGCAGCGCGTTGGAGATCGCGAACGAATCGGCCTGAGTCTTGTTGCCTTGGGCGAGGTTGGGCCAGCGGAGTGTTTCGTTGATGTCCGCAGGAAGCGAAGTCATCTTGGCGCGCAACTGCTCGTCGATCTTCTCCCAGGTCGGATGCGGTGCATCCCTCTTGTTTTCGTTGAGTGACGTCTCGACGTATCGGTCGGCGGTTCTCCCCTGTCGCCACAACTCGACCTCCGCCCCCTTGAAATAAGCAAGGACGACGCCGCTCTGATCGGAGAGGGCGAAATACCCGAACTGGACCTGATTGCGGAGCATCCACGATCCGACGACCAGCGCACAGGCGGCAGCGAAGATGGGAACGCTCGTCCACGACGGACCGAACGGCCGCTCGTTGACGGTGCCGCGACGCCACCGAAGCACGACCACCAACAGGCCGGCCAGCACCACCGCGGGAACCAGCGCGGCTACCGGTCGAACCAACACGAGAAAGCCGGTCAACAGTCCCAGCAAGGCGATCCAAACCGGGCGCCCGGTGTCGACGGCCCTCTGCCACACGAGCCAGGTCAACAGCAGCAGTGTGACGAAGACGGTCGTTGCGAGAAGCCAGAGCGAGTAGAAGAGGTGGTAGGGTTCGACCAGAAACAGCAGCGCCACGATCAGCGCGCGGCGGTCCGACATCCATCTGCGCGCCAGGTGAAAGAGCAACCAGACGCTCAAGATCGCGAGGAGTTGATGGACGACGATGACGGCTGTGGGCGAGTCGCCGATCACGATCATGAGACCCGCCAGTACCATCGGGTAACCCGGCGTGCGCCAGGTGTCGAGGGTAAGAGGTGGTGCTTCCTCTTGGCTGAACGTGGCGTGATCGGCAAGGTTTCGGGCAAGCCGGTAATACTCTCCCGCGTCAAGCGAATCGAACGCGAACGTGTCGATCCGCCCCGTTCGCACTTTGGCAAAACACAGGACTGAGGCGTGAACCACAATGGCGGACAAGAGCAGGATCAGCGTAGAACGCGTAACGGGCCTCATGTCGAGACACTGTAGTCGAACGATTCGGGATTGCCCAACGCGGCCATGCAGAGACGTCGAGCCGCACCGTGGGCGGCGGAAAACGCGCCGCGCGAGGGCGACCGTCGCCCGCTACACAAGGTTGTGCTCCTTCATGACGTCTACGTACCCCGGTACGGGATCGGGATAGTCGCCGGGCTCGGGGAGACTCCACTTAGTGAAGAGCTTGGCGTTATCTTCCGCGCCGATGTCGAGGTCGGCCACCTTGCGATCGTCGTGATGCTCTTCGTGATGAACGAGCGCGTTGCGACATCCGATGACCTTCAGGCGTTCATCGAGCTGGACCTTGAGAGACAAGTCGGGGTCGAACCCGAAGAAGTAGAACCGTTCATCGGCGAAGCCGACCTTCGCGAGTAGGGATCGGCGGAGCAGGCCGAAGTTGGCGTAAACGTATCCGCGAACGTGGCAGAGTTCGTAGGATTGCCCATCGTGCTCGATCCGGTCGAGGACGTTGCGCTCGCTTCTCCAGTTGTGATAGAAGGCCACCATGCCGACGTCGGTCAAGTCCGGGCGTTCGATCAGGGCGACGGCCTTTTCAACTGCGCCGGGCAGCGGATAGGCGTCGTCGTTGAGCCACATAGCGTAATACCCGGTGGCGACCATGAAGCCCTTGTTGAAGGCCTTGACGGCACCTTCGCGGTGGGACTCGAGAACGGTGCGGACGTCTTCCTGCCGGGCCAGCCACGCTCGGGTCTCGTCCGTGGATCCGCCGTCGACGACGATCATCTCACAGGGCTGCTTGACGTTTTGCCGAATCTTGTCGATACAGCGGCGAAGCCGTTCAAACCGGTTGAATGTCGGTACGACAATGCTGACAATACGCTTTGCGTTCACGGTCGACTCCCCTGGTCCTGCGCAACAGTGGTTCCAGGATCGATATCGGCCAGGGACCGTCTAATTCTGTGGTCCGGTGCGTCCGGATCGGGCACGTGGAGAAGGTCATGCTGTCGCTGTTGCCGATGATCGCCGTCGCTGTCGGGCTTGCGCCACCGGAAAACAAAAATGCGGCGTCCGCGCCGGTGGCGGTCAAATCGCAGCCCATCTCAGAGGGCCTCTGGCCCTCGCCCAGGCTGATGGACCTCATGCTGGCGAGATGGGCGGACGAATTAGCGGATGACTACGAACTCGACGAGACACAGCAGACCAAGGTCCGCGAGGCGGTCGCCAAACGCTGGGGTCCCTATTTCAACGAGAACCGCAATCGCATCCAGCCGCTCGTCAACGAGTTTCTCGAAATCCGGCTGGACCTCGAGCCCCCCTCCAAGGAGAGGCTTCAGCAGTGGGCTCAGAAGGCGCTCCCGATGCTGGATTCGTTCGGTGACCAGATCGGCGAGGCCAAGACGGAGTTCAGGAAGATTCTCACGCCGGCGCAGCGGGTCGAGTTCGAGCTTCGTTCGCTCCAGTTCGGGGCAGGTATGAAGGTCGCCCGGCAGCGGCTGATACAACTGGAGAGCGGTGAGTTTGATCCGGAGACGATCCGCGAGTTCTGGCAACCGACCGCCATGGAACGGAAACGGCGCCGGACCGAGCGTGAGGCGCTGGCTGTGGGTCCGCCCGCGGACAAGGGTAAGGACCCCGACGCGCCGGATGAATCGAAGGATGCAGAGGCGTCTGCTGACGCGAAGCCCGCGTCAGATCAGATCGCCGAGGACCTCAAGAGATGGGACAGGTACGTGGCGGAGTTCGTTCGGATCTACGGCCTCGATGATGGTCAGCGAAACGCGGTCACGTCCTGCCTGATGGAATTGAAACAACGAGCGCTCGATCATCGCGATCGGCGGCGCGAGGACATTACCCGCCTGGAAGAGCGGATCGCCGCCGGTACGTATAGCGATGAGGAGCTGGCTGGAGCCAAGAAACAGTTGACCGAGCTCTACGGCCCGATCGACGAGATGTTCCTGGAACTCCAGCGGCGTATCAAGTCGGTCCCGACCGCCAAACAGCGGGCAGCGGTTGCATCCGGTCCGGCGGACCGCCCGCCGGCGTCACCGGGGAAGCCGTAGCCGTCAAGTCAGAACGCCGGAGCCAACGATCTGCGCTGAAGCGGGACCCTACTCCGCAGCCTGCAGTGCCGGTGCAGCCACCTGGGCCGTCTTGATGCGATAGATGTAGACGGTCCAGAACAGCCACCAGCCAATCAGAGCGACCTTGATCGCTGTCTGGGGAACGAAGTAGATGCTGACGGCGAAGAGGATCGTGAAGGAGCTGACGATCCGCAGCTTCTGTGTACGCGTGAGCCCCGTCTTGTTGCGGAAGGCGTGAACGTAGGGGCCCAAGTACTTATGGCTCAGCAGCCAGTGATACCATCGCTCGTTGCTCTTTGCGAAGAGAAACGCCGCCAACAGTAGAAACGGCGTCGTCGGTAGCAATGGCAGAAAGATCCCTGCCGTGCCGAGTCCGACGGCAAGCAAACCGAGGAATGTGTAGATGGATCGCTTCATGCCAAAGCGCAGTGCGTCTGTTCGTTCACCTTGGGGACAGCGGCGGTATCGCGACCGGCCCGGATGCGTAACCGCAACACAGCCATGTTAGGGCGCAAGAGCCTGGAGGTCCAATCACGTCGTCTGATCCGCGATCAGTGAGTGTCCGATCATGGACGCGGGCTTGGGGAGACCGAGCATGTCGAGCAGCGTCGGAGCGATGTCGGCCAGGCGACCGTCTGTGTGAAGCGTCTGGCCAAGGTATCTCTCGTCGACGATGATGCACTCGACGTCATAGGTGGTGTGCGCGGTATGAGGTCCGCCCGTCTCGGGATGGGTCATCTGCTCGCAGTTGCCATGGTCGGCGGTGACGATCAGACCGCCGCCTCGTTCGAGCACGGCGTCGACGATTCGTCCCACGCAGTCATCGACGGTTTCAACCGCGCGAATGGCGGCTTGCAGATCGGCGGTGTGCCCGACCATGTCTCCGTTGGCGTAGTTGATGATGAGCAGATCGTCGGTACCGACGGCGATGCGTGAGAGAACGGCCTGCGTCACCTCCGGGGCGGCCATTTCGGGCTTCTGGTCGTAGGTGGTGATGTCGCGCGGTGACGGGCAGAGGTGGTGCTCCTCGCCGTCGAACTTGCCGTCGCGGTAGTCATTGAAGAAGAACGTTACGTGCGGGTACTTCTCGGTCTCGGCACATCGGAACTGCTTGAGGCCTTGCTGGGAAATATGGGCGCCGAGAATGTCCGGCATTTTGTCCGGCTTGCCGAAGGCGACGTCCACGGGCAGGCCTTGCTCGTACCCGGTCATCGCGACGAAGCACAGATCGAGCTTCTTGCCTCGGTCGAATCCCATGGAAGTCTTCGCGCCGTCCTTTGCGACGCCCTCGAACGGAAACTCGTCATAGACAAACGCCTTGCAGAGCTCGCGCGGCCGATCGCCGCGATAGTTGAAGAAAATGACGCTGTCCCCATTGCGAATGGTGGCGGGTGTTCCCGCATCCGGGCAAATAACGCTCGGAACCACGAACTCGTCGCCGGAGCGGCTGGGTTCCGTCGGGTTCTCGTAGTAGTGGCGGAGCGCATCGGCTGCGCACGCGAATCGCTGACCTTCTCCGTGGGCGAGCAAACGATAGGCCTGTTCGACACGATCCCACCGGTTGTCGCGGTCCATCGCGTAATATCGCCCGATGACACTGGCGACGGGGTTGATGCCAAGCTCACGGCACTTGGCGTCGATCGACTCTACGTATCCAACGCCGTTGTTGGGCGGCGTGTCGCGCCCGTCGGTGAAGGCATGGACGTAGACACGATCACCGGGGAAGCCCCGCCGGCGCGTCAACTCGAGCAGGCCTTCGAGGTGTTCGAGATCGCTATGGACGCGACCGTCGCTGCACAGGCCCATGATATGCACGTTGCCGCCGGTCTGGGTCGCGCGCTGCAGCGCATCGATCAACGCGGGATTCTCGAAGAAGGAGCCATCTTCAATCCGACCGGTGATGCGCATGATCTCTTGCTCGACAATGCGCCCGGCGCCGATGTTCTGGTGGCCGACTTCGCTGTTGCCCATCACACCTGACGGAAGACCGACGTCTTTGCCGCTGGTCTTGATCTGTACGTGCGGATAGCGCGCCATCAATCGGTCGTCGACGGGCGTCTTCCCGAGGTGAACGGCGTTGGCATGATTCCACTCGGGAAACGGATTGGCACCCCAACCGTCACGGACGATGAGTACAATGGGTCGATGGTTCAAGGAATTCGCTCCGCATAGACCACCAGTTCATCTTCGAAAGATCGCATCCGCATCCCCAGCAGCGCCTCGGCTTCTGTGTGGTCGCAGGTGTTGTCCTCTTGGGACATGTCGACCTGTCCACCGTCGAAACGGAAAAGCCCCATGGACGGGATTGCGATCTCCGCCATGGCCATGGGCAGAGCAGACACGACCGCCATCAACTTGGCCACGGGAACCGGCTGGGAAACCAGCGGCTTCCAGTGCTTAGCCCGTGGCATCAGGGCGCGGCAGGCGCTGTAAAGCTCGACCCATGAGTAGGCCTTGGGACCGCCCAGTGCGATCGTCTTACCGATCGTATCGGCACGAAAAAGCGCCTCGACCAGACCGTAGGCGACATCTTTCACGGAAACGGGCTGCACTTTGGCTCTGCCGCTGCCAAAATAGGGGATCATCGGCGGAAGCGACCCGCAAATAAACCGCTTCATGAGCTGCATAAACTCGCCGTCACCGCCGTGGATCAGGCTGGGATGGAAGACGGTCCAGTCCAGCCCGGACGCTTCGACGTATTGCTGGGCCTGCCATTTCGATCGATGGTACTCCGAGACGGCATCTTCCCGCGTTCCCAATGCCGACATGTGGATAAAGCGGCGGACTGCGCCCTCGCGGACGGCGTCAACGACGTTGCGCGTGCCTTCAACGTGCACGCGCTGAAAGCTCTGCCCCTGGAGTCGCCGGGCGATGATGATGCCGACCAGGTGGATGGCGGCCTGGCACTGCTCCGCGGCGTCATACAATGCCCCGTGATCCGCGAGCTCACCGGTGATCGGCACGATCCGTTTCGCGGGGACGTCCGGATGTTGACGGTGAAGCTTCTCGACCGAGCGCACCAGACAGACGGGGGTCACACCGCGCGCGAGGAGCTCTCTGACCACGCTACGACCGACGAAGCCGGTCGCACCGGTTACCATAACGCGTTCGATGGGTGCAGAGTCCACGGCCAAGGCTCCTCACAAACGGCCCGATCGACGTTCCATCTGAATCGTATGGGCGTGGATGGACCGCGTCGAGCGGAAGGCCCTGCGCGCGTCAGCTGAAAGATCAGTGTTGGTGTGCAACCTCGGGCGCAGCGCCCTCAGGCGGTGGCACGAGCGACGCAACGGGTTCGTTCGCTTCGTTGAGGCGAATGATCCGCGGTTGGCAGCGACCCTCGCGAACGTCGGATTCCTCGACACGGCAGAACGACATGATGATGACGCGGTCGCCGGCCGCTCCGAGTCGGGCGGCAGCCCCATTGAGCACCATCCGTCGCGAACCTCGGGGTTCCGGAATGACGTAGGTTTCGAGGCGGCTTCCGTTGTTGATGTTCGAAATGAGAACTTTCTCGTACGGAAGCAGGCCTACAGCGTCCATCAGCTCGACGTCGATGCCGAAACTTCCTTCGTATTCGACATCCGCGTGGGTCACACACGCCTGGTGCAGCTTGGATTTCAGGATCTCAATCTTCATGGGCATACCCCGCTCCCTACCGGCTCCACCCCATTTTTGCCCGTTTCGGTCGGCGTGTCAAAAGACAAGTTCTTGCCACACCGCCCAGACTCTCGCGTGAGAACGCGGTATCATACGGCACAGCGGGGAGTTGGGAAGACCCACCGAAGTCGGGCTGAATCTTGTGTATGGGTCGCGGTCCGGTGTGGTGGGCGTCTTCGTCGAATTGGGTCCGGAGAAGAAACATGTCGTCACTGCCCATATGGTTCGCCGCGATGGTCCCGGTCGGTGGGATCGCGCTGAAAATGGCTACCTGCTGAGGCGAGCCTCTCGACATGCTCGGTACGGGCATGATACTCGCGGGGATTCCGCTCTTTCTCGTTACGACCGAGCGGAAGAAGTCAAAGTGACAGCGCCCAGTCGACGACGGCGTCAATGCCCTCGTCGCGAACGGCGCTGACCCTCCAGATCGGCCGGGAATCGCCCACGGCGCTGACGAGCTGCGCTTGGCAAGCGTCAGCCCCGGACAGATCGCACTTGTTGAGCACGAATCCGCCGGCGATTTCCATGATGCCGGCCTTGGAAAACTGGACGGAATCGCCGGAGTCGGGCATCAGAAGCAGCAGCGTGTGATCCGCCAGCTTGGCGACGCTGACGTCGGCTTGGCCCGCACCGACCGTTTCAACAAGGATGAAATCGAAACCGAAGCCCTTCATCGTGTCCACCACGTCACCACAGTGAGGCGCCAGACCGCCCGTCGCCCCGCCCGAGGAGAGGCTACGGATGAAGAAGTCGGCGTCCGGCGAGCCGAGCATCATGCGGAGTCGGTCGCCGAGCAATGCCCCGCCGGTTATCGGGCTACTCGGGTCGATTGCCACGACCGCCACGCGCTTGCCCCGATCGCACAGCATTCGGCCGAGCTTGCCGATGAACGAACTCTTCCCCACGCCCGGCGCACCGGTGACACCGATGACGGTGGCGTTTCCGCCCGGCGGCTTCCAGCCCTCCGGCAGTGTCTCTCGCTGAATCGCCGTGATGACCTTGGCGAGAATGCGAGCATCTCGTTTGGCGAATCCCTCGCGGATTTGTGCTTCGTCCATATTGCTTCGTGGTCGCGACGCCAGCTCCTGCATCGCCGTCATGATCTTGTCCAAGGGTGAACCGGGATTAAAAACCGCGGCGATGCCCATCTCTTCCAGTGCGGCGTAGTCGCTCTCCGGAACGATACCACCGAGCACGACGGGAAGGTCCTCGATCCCACACGCTTTTCGAATTCGCAGAATCTCGGGCATGACCGTCATGTGCGCCGCGGAAAGCAGGCTCACACCAACGACGTCGGCGTCTTCCTGCAAGGCCGCGAACATCGTCGCTTCACACGTCTGCCACAAACCGGTGTAGATTACCTCGATCCCGGCATCGCGAAACGACCGTGCCAACACCTTGACACCACGATCGTGACCATCCAGGCCGATCTTGGCGAGTAGAACACGGGGTGGATTCGTTGTCATGTTGAAGCAAACCTCAAGTCTCAAGCCACCTTCTCGGCACCGGCGAACTCGAGCAGCGAATTCAGGAACAACTTCAGCTCGGGGCACTGGTCTGCCGCGATTGCGAGACGTTCGGCGGTAAGCCACTTTGAAGCATGAAGGACCTTCTGATACTTGGACCTTGCACGTTTGAACAAGTTATCCAGATGAACAGAAGGCGGCTTGTCGCTATCGATCTCCTCTGGCTTGGCACCCGGCTTCTTCGCATCCAATTTCAAGGACTTTGCGATCTCCTCCCAGAAAGGGATCATCCACGCTTCCACTTCAAACTGCGCAGCGTGAGCGCGGAACTTTGAATCATCTCCAGAAGAGCCAACGTGTTTCCTGATCCTGGCCTTCGCGTCTTGAGCATTCTTGAATAGTGGGTAAACGTCGGCCAAGGCAATAACGCCAGTAACGTCGTCGTCACCAACGTACTTGGCCACCAACAACGGAAGTTGACGCTGAAGCAGATGTCCATCGAGCTTTCGCGTGCATATCCCTGTGCGATTCTCGCTTGGCTTGCGAAGGTTCACGAAGTCGCCGAGCGCTCGCCTCAACGCGCGTTCCGTTTTGCCTTCGCAGATGACGACAATCTTCATCGACGCCCCCCAAGCTCGCCCATCGTCCAGAGCTCGGAGAGGCTGAAGTCCTCAAGCCACCCCTTCAAATCAGGTCGATCATCCGCCCGCGATAGACAGGCCCCTTCTGCACCAATATCCGCGATTATGAGCTCTTCGGGCTCAAGCCAACGGACAAGCTCTGCGCTCTGCGTTGCGGCCACAATCGTCTTCCGCGCCGACATCTTTCGGAGTATCGAAGTGATGAGCATGACCCATTCGGGGTGAAGGCTCAGTTCAGGTTCATCGATAAGCACAAGCTCGTCATCGGGGACGGCGTGCAGTAGGGTCAGCAACCAGATCATCCGGAGTATCCCGTCGGACAGCTGATTGGAGTAGAAGACATCCTCGACATCCTTCTGTCGCCAAGTCAGGCTTACGGTTCCGGCACCGGCAAGCGGAAAATCGAGCTCGTCCAGTTCCGGAACGGCGTTGCGAAGATCGTCGACCAGCTCCCGAAATGCCTCTCGCCGCTCGGTCTTCATCCCATATAAGACAGAGTAGAGGTTGGCTCCATCATGCCTCGGTATTGTCGCGAGCTGTAGTTGTTGAGGATCCCTAACCTTTCCACCAGGATCGAACTTACCGGATGGCCAGAAGGAAATGGACCGAAAGTCCTTCAGTACCTCGTCGATGACAGGAACGTTCGACCGGACGTTGGGAAGCGCGATACCAGAGCCATGTCCGACACTTCCGCCGGATGTCTTCCCACGATCATCGAGGGTGATCATGTTATCTTGACGCTTGAACAGAATGGGGTTTTGACCAGCCATCTTGGGCCTGAGTTCAAGACGTTCCGACCGAACAAAGAATCCGATTCCCTCTTTTTCAAGCTCCAGATCATATTCAACTGATTCCGCGTCGCGAGTGGCGCCCAGCCCGATCTTCATCGACGGTTCTTCGGCGCCATATCGCAGGGAAGCAGGGAACCCCCCCCATTTAGCGAAGCCGTTGGCAAGCTGTTCGACGCCCGAAAAGAGGCGGATCAACTCCAGAAAACTCGACTTCCCCGCCCCATTCGGACCGATGATGACATTGAACGGACGCAGCTCGAGATCCACGTCACCCAGGCAACGGAAGTTCTTGGCTCGAATATGCGTGATTCGCATGGGACCAGACTCCTGCCAACACATTCACTTCGCAAACGTCACCACTCCGGCCCACCGTCGTAGGAACCGAAGACGGTCTTCATCGTGGCCATCATCTCGCCGACGGTCGCGTCGGCCTCGGCGGCGTCTATCAGCGCGGGCATGAGGTTGACACCCTCACGCGCGTCGCTCTTCAATCGATCGAGTGCTTGCTCGTGCCTCTTCGCGTCGCGTGATTGTTTGAGTTCCTTCAGGCGCCGTACCTGCTCATCCTCGGTATCCTGCGATATTTTGAGCGTGTCGATACCCGGCGGGCCGTCCTCGATAAACTCGTTGACGCCGACGATGATCTTGTCCTTGGCGTCGATACGCTTCTGCTCGGCATGGGCCGATTCGGCAATACGGCGCCGGAAGAAGCCTCGATCGATAGCTTTGAGCACACCGCCCATCGCATCGATCTGATCGATAATGGCGTAGGCCTTCGCCTCGATCTCGTTGGTCATCTTCTCCATGAAAAAGCTGCCGCCGAGCGGATCGACGGTCTGCGTCACGTTCGACTCGTGCGCAAGCACCTGCTGCGTGCGAAGGGCAAGTTTGGCGGCCGTTTCGGTGGGAAGGGCCAGCGTCTCGTCCATGCTGTTGGTGTGCAGAGACTGCGTACCGCCGAGCACCGCCGCCATGGCCTGATATGCCACACGAACGACGTTGTTCATCGGCTGCTGCTCGGTCAATGAAACACCGGCCGTCTGGCAGTGCATTCGCAGCAACAAGCTTCGCTCGCTCTTGGCTTTGAACCGGTCGCGCATCGTGTGCGACCAGATCCGCCGCGAGGCACGGAGCTTGGCGATCTCCTCCAAGAAGTCGTTGTGAACGTCGAAGAAGAAGCTCAATCGCGGCGCGAACGCGTCGACGTCCAATCCTCGTTCGATCGACTTCTCGGTATACGCCATGCCGTCGGCCAGCGTGAAGGCGAGCTCCTCCGCAGCCGTCGCCCCCGCCTCGCGAATGTGATAGCCGCTGATGCTGACCGTGTTCCACTGGGGCAGGTGCTGCGTGCAGTACTCGATCGTGTCGATCACGAGCTTGACGCTCGGCTCGGGCGGAAAAACGTATTCGTTCTGCGCGTGGAACTCCTTGAGAATATCGTTCTGCAGCGTGCCCCGAAGTTTCTCCGTCGGTACGCCCTGCTCCTGTCCAACGGCGATGTAGAAAGCCAGCAGAATCGCCGCGGGAGCGTTGATCGTCATACTCGTGCTGACGGCACCCAGATCGATTCCATCGAACAATCGGCGCATGTCCGCCAGCGAAGCGATGGCCACGCCGCACCGCCCCACCTCGCCGAGTGACAGCGGGTCGTCACTATCGCGCCCCATCAACGTGGGCAGATCGAACGCCGTACTCAGCCCCGTCTGGCCGTGTTCGAGCAGGTACTTGAAGCGCGCGTTCGTGTCATCGGCGGATCCGAACCCCGCGAACTGGCGCATCGTCCACAATCGCTCGCGATACATCGTCCGATGCGGGCCGCGCGTGTAGGGGAAACTACCGGGAACGCCCAGCGCCTCCGGGGCATCGAACGAACCCAAATCTTCCGGCCCGGTCCAGGGTTTGGTGTCGGCGCCGTCAACCGGGGGACTCGACGGATCGGCGGACGGTTCCACACTCATACTTCTGCTGCCTCCGGACTAGTCATACTCGTAGAATCCTCGTTTCGTCTTGCGGCCCATACGCCCCGCGGCCACCATCTTACGCAGAAGCGGCGAGGGGCGGTAGCGATCGTCGCCCAAATCGCGGTGAAGGACACTCAGGATGTCCAGACACACGTCCAGGCCGATCAAATCAGCCAGAGCGAGCGGTCCCATCGGATGATTCATACCGAGCTTCATGATGTCGTCGATGGCGGTCGCTTCCGCGACACCTTCCTGCAGCGCGAAGACCGCCTCGTTGATCATCGGCATCAACACGCGGTTCGAAACGAAACCGGGATAGTCGTTGCACTCGACCGGCGACTTGCCGACGGCTTGCGCCAGCGCGATCGTGTGCTGAGCCGTCTCATCACTCGTCTGCAACCCTCGCACGACCTCGACGAGCTTCATCAGTGGAACCGGATTGAAGAAGTGCATACCGATGAACCGCTCGGGTCGTTTCGTGCCCGCCGCCAGACGCGTGATGCTGATACTGGAGGTGTTGCTCGCAAGAATGCCATCCTCTGTCACCATCGACTGAACAGCTGCGAGCACTTCGAGCTTGGCATCGAGATTCTCGAAGATGGCCTCGACGACCAGCGAGCGGTCGCCCAGATCCGACAGATTCGTCACTGCGCAGATCCTCTGCTTGGTCCCACCGGCATCGTCGGCCGACATCTTGCCCTTCTCGACCGCGCGATCCAGCATCTTGCCGATATGACCGATAGCCGCGTCCACCGCACCGGATATGCTGTCGAACAACCCCACTTCGAACCCGGCCTGTGCAAACACCTGCGCAATACCGCGCCCCATCGTCCCCGCGCCGATCACGGCGATTCGACCTGTCTTGGCATCCATCTCGAGAGTACCTCCCACTTGGTCATTTTTCCCGCGCGCCCGCGTTTCAAGGCGACTCGGGTGGCAATGCCGCCTGCAACTCATCCTGAAGCACAGGCAGCTTTTTCTCAATCACCAGCCAGACAACATCAGGATCGAGGCTGTGGTATCCATGCACGAGAACGTGGCGGAATCCGATGATGCGATCGTGATCGGTAAACGTCTCAGCCATCGCCGGAATATGCGACTTGAGCTGCAACATCGCCTCCCCAATGATCTGCAACTCGCGCTCGACGGCGCCTCGAAAGACGCGGTCCGACCGGTACCGGTCCACGCTTTCGGTCCTTGTCAGATCCAGCAAGAATCGACATGAATCAAGCATGTCAAAAATGAACTTGTTCGGATTACGCCGCATATACCACTTTCCGCGTGGCGTTCACCTCGAGGATGAAGTACGGATTACGCATGGTATGAGGCTCGATCAGGTCCACCTTCCGCTGGAACAGCGTAACCAGGTCCTCCCAGAGCCCGAAGTACGCCTCATAGTGCTCGGCGGGTGACAGCGGTTCGTACTCCACAAGAAAGTCCAGGTCGCTCGTGTCGGGGTCGAACGATCCGTCAACCACGGATCCGAAGACCTCCAGCTGACGAACGCGATGCTTCTTGCACAGCAGTTCGACACCGGCGCGTTGTGCATCGATGACCGCAACCATCACGTGCTCTCACCACGCGGACAAGGCGTTCGAATCTCAAACATCGAGAGACCGACACTCGCCCACTCAGACTGCAGAAAGCTAGCGCTAGACCGCCAGGGACCGACCGATCACAAGCCTATGAATCTCGCTGGTCCCTTCGTAAAGCTCGGTGATCTTGGCGTCACGAAGGTACCGCTCGACCGGATAGTCGTTGCAGTACCCATACCCCCCGAACACCTGCACCGCGTGATTCGCGGCCTTGGAACACATCTCGCTGGCGAACAGCTTGGCCATCGCCGCCGGCGGTGAGTAGGGCTGGCCCTGATCTTTCAACCACGCGGCGCGATAGACCAGCATCCGCGCGGCCTCGACGCCAACGGCCATGTCCGCGAGCTTGCTCTGAATCGCCTGGAACTTGCCAATCGGCCGGCCGAACTGAACACGCGTCCCAGCATATTCCGTCGCTTCTCGAAGGCATGCCTGCCCGATCCCCAGCGCCTGCGAGGCAATGCCGATCCGCCCTCCATCCAGCGTGTTGAGGGCCACCCGCATACCGCGACCCCGTTCACCCAGCAGCGCTTCTTTGGGCACGACGCAATCTTCGAAGACGAACTCCGCCGTCGACGAGCAGCGAATCCCGAGCTTCTTCTCCAGTTTAGGCACGCGAAGGCCGTCGATCGGCATGTCGACAATGAACGCGCTGAGTCGGCGCTTGGGCTCATCAGGATCCGTCACGGCGATGAGCGCCATCACGCCCGCCTCGCCGCCGTTGGTGACGAAGATCTTCGAGCCGGTGATGTGCCAACCGTCATCCTTGAGAACCGCGGTACAGGTGGCCGCCCCGGCGTCGCTTCCGCTGCCCGGTTCCGTGAGCGACAGACAGCCGATCATTTCTCCGCTGGCCATGCGCGGCAGATAGGACTGCTTCTGCGCTTCGGTGCCGAACGTCATGATAGGATCGACGCACAGCGACGTGTGCGCGCTGAGCAAGACACCCGTCCCCGCGCAGGCCTTCGATACTTCTTCGACCACGCAGGACGACGCGACGGTTCCCATACCGGCGCCGCCGTACGCCTCTGGGATCGTGATGCCGAACAGACCAAGCTCGCGCAACTGCGCGAGCAGCTCGGGCGTCATCTTCGCGTTTGTATCTCGCTCCGCTGCGCCGACCGCGACCTCGTTGGTGGCGAACTCGCGCACCGAATCCTGCAGCATTCTGTGGTCATCGTCGAGATGGAAGTCCATTCCGTACGTCCTTACTGTTCAAGTAGGTGGCGGGCAATGATCATCCGCTGAATCTGGCTCGATCCCTCACCGATTTCACAAAGCTTGGCATCGCGCAGATAACGCTCGACCGGAACCTCTTTGGTATACCCCATACCCCCGAAGATCTGAATCGCGTTGAGACACGCCTGCGTCGCCATTTCGCTGGCAAAGAGCTTTGCGATCGAGGCGGCAATGTTCGACGGCTCATTCGAATCCGCCAGAATTCCCGCCTCACGCGTGAGAAGTCGCGCCGCATCGATCTCCGTCGCCATATCCGCCAGCATGAACTGTATCGACTGATGCTCGAAGATCGGCTTGCCGAACGCCGTGCGATCCTTGGCGTAGGCCAGCGCCTCTTCGAACGCGCCGCGCCCCAGCCCCACCGACATCGAAGCGATCGTAATCCGTCCGCGCTCGAGAACCTTCATCGAGTCGACGAAACCACCATGGAGCTCGCCGCACAAGTTCTCTTTGGGAAGGCGAACGTTGTCGAGCGTCGACCCGACCGTGTCGGAACCTCGCATCCCCATCTTGTCTTCTTTGGCGCCGATCGAGAATCCCGGCGTGTCGCGATCGACAATGAACGCGCTGATACCCTTCGGACCACCCTCCGGCGTCGTCTTCGCCATCACCACGAAGACGCCCGCGTAGAGGCCGTTCGTGATCCACTGCTTCGATCCGTTCAAGACCCAGGTATCACCGTCCAGTTCCGCCGTGGTCGTGAGCGCAGCCGCATCGCTGCCACAACCCGGCTCCGACAGCGCCCACGCACCGAGGTACTTACCCACGGCAAGGTCCGGAAGGTACTTCGCCTTCTGTGTTTCGTTGGCACCGATCAGAAAGTGCGCACAGCACAAGGCGTTGTGCGCGTCGAGCATCAGTGCCGTCGCACCGCAATGGCGCGCGACTTCCTCCATGATGACCGTCGCCGCCAAGTCGCCCAAACCCGATCCGCCATACTCGGTCGGAATGAAGATGCCCAGGAATCCCAGCTCGGCCAGCTTGGCGACGACGTCGCGAGGGATGTTCGCCTCGCGATCCCACTGGCGCGCACCGGGGGCCAGCGTATCCGCGGCAAATCGCCTAGCGAGATCCTGAAGCGCCACCAGCTCATCGGGAAGCTCAAAGTCCATGAGGTCTGCATCCCAGCGCTGCACGGGGCAACGCGAAAAGAGAAAACTAGGGTCCTTCCCAAACCGGAACGGCTGGATCAAACCGGGTGCAAACCCGCCTTCGCCGTACCCGACACGAACCTACAATTCTTATGCCAACACCGAGCCCAATCACCCGCGACAATCGCCGGAATTCGCACCACGATCGCATTCGCCATCAAGCCTCAGACAGGGCAGCCCCGTCCCGGGCGAGACCATTCGCGATGACGATACGCTGAACCTCCGACGTGCCTTCGTAAATCGTGGTCACACGCGCGTCGCGATAGAGCTGCTCCACCCGACACTCACGCACATACCCACTTCCACCGTGGACCTGAACTGCGCGATACGCAATCCGGTTCGCGGCCTCCGTCGCGTAGAGCTTGGCCATGGAACTCATCCGGCGATCCGCCTCACCCCGGTCAATCAGCCTCGCGGCCCGCCACGTCAGCGCCTTGGCCGCCTCCAGCTCCACGGCGCTCTTGGCAATCATGTCCCCCACGGCGGCAAACGTGCCGATCGGCCGACCGAACTGCTCGCGCTGCCTCGCATAGGAGACCATCTCCGAGAGGCAGGCCTCCGCGATGCCGGTCGCCTGCGAGGCGATTCCCACCCGGCCGCGGTTCAGACCCGAGAGAAAAACGTGCAATCCTCGACCCGGTACATCCAGTTGAAACTTGTCCGGGACGAACGAATCCGTGAAATGGACGACCGCTGTCTCACTTCCGCGAATCCCCATCTTGCCGTGGATCGCAGTCCGCTCGAGACCGTTATCCCTTCCGTCGACCAGAAAAGCACAGAGGCTCGCATCGTCCGACGCCCCCACTAGCCGTGCCAGCGTCAAGAACCAGCGACCCGTCAGCCCGTTGGTGATCCACATCTTCTCGCCGTTGATCCGAAACCCACCGTCGACCTTCGTGGCGGTCGTCGTTACGGCCGCGGCGTCACTGCCTGCGCCCGCCTCCGTCAACGCAAACGCGGCAAAGCTCCCCGGATCGCCCCAATGAGGAAGGCACTCGCTGCGCGCCGCTTGCGACGCCCGGTGATCCAGAATCGTCCCGACCAGACTGTGAACGCTCAAGGTTACACACGTGGCCGGCGAACTGGCGGAAATCTCATGGAGAATGGCTCCGTACGTCGAAAACGGACACCCGACACCCTCCAGATCCTCCGGAACGAGGAGATTCATGAACCCCATTTCGCCGAGTTTCGGAAGAACCTCAGCCACGGATGATTCGCCCGCGTCCCACTTGCGATCGTGCGCAAACAGCTCGTGACGAGCGTACTCGCGGGCGGCGTCAATGAGCGCCACCTGATCATCTTCAACGGCTACGTGATTCGGTACGAGCGACACGACGAACGGATCTCCTCAATCAAACGCGAGGCTTCCATCTGGAACACTTGCGCCGAGTATAGGCGCCCCTGCGAGCGTGGCCAACCGTTGCGGACCCGTGGACGAGAACACGCAAGCCGCCAACACACGAAAGCCAACGAAAAACGGCGATCTGAAACGGAGTTCGGCCGACAGGGAGGCACGCCATCGAGCGCGAATGCAACACCCGGTCGAGCGGACATCAGCGGTCGTGGTGCAACGCCAAGCAAGTGTCATGCGCCGGAAAAGCCGTTCGAACGATCGTTCAATCGAACGTGCGTCGCACGCTCGCTTTGACCAGACGCCGCGGCCGAGCCTACCGCACGCCAGGTGCCGTCGACAGCGACATTCATCGTTCACCCGCGAACACCAACCCAATCCCGGACGCCCCCCAGCAATACAACGAAGACGTAGTTATAGGACCTAAACGCGCCACCCGAAAAATAATACCAATTTGGTGATTCTTCGCCTTTGAACTATCACCGATATAGTGCTATATTTGGGTGTGCAGGAACATCGTTGGGTTTTTCGAGGATGAAGCGTGCTTTCACTAACGCGAAAGGCGGATTACGCCATCTTGGCGACGGCCGAGCTGGCACGACGGGGAGCGAACCGAGTCAGCGCGCGTGAACTCGCCGAGCATACGCGTGTTCCGCTCCCCATGCTCACCAACGTGTTGCATCAGCTGCTTCACCACGGACTGGTGACCTCCGCGATGGGCTCCAAGGGCGGTTACCGTCTCGCCAGAGCCGCCTCCGAAATCACCCTCGCGGAACTCATCGGCGCCATCGAGGGGCAGTTCCGTCTGGCGGCCTGTTGCGACGACGAGCCCGAACTCAACGACCCGGTCTGCGATCTGGCCGAGAGCTGCCAGATCAAGGGACCGGTCAAGCGGGTCCATGACGCCTTGAGGGGGTTCCTCGGTGACGTGACCCTGGCACAGATTGCGTTTGATCATGTCGCGGTCGGAGGCGTAAAGGAAGTCGACGACCCAGAGAGTAAGGCAGGAACAACCGTCGCGCTGGAATAACGTGCCCAAACGGCGGGCGCGGCAGCACGAAAGCGAAAATCGAGAGGAGTCGCAGGCGAATGGCCATTACGTTGACCGAGATGGCGGCAAAGGAAATCAGCGGGATCATGCAGCAGCAAACCGAGACCGCAAAGAACGGCGGTGAAGAGCCCACGCAACTCTTCCTGCGCGTCGGCGTCAAGGGCGGCGGGTGCAGCGGGTTCAGCTATTCACTCGACCTGACGGACGACAAGCGAGACGATGACGAAGCCTGGGAGCAAAACGGCGTCACGATGATCTGTGACTCGCGAAGCCTCATCTATCTCGAAGGCACAACCGTAGACTTCAAGGACGGGCTGATGGGACGCGGCTTCGTGTTCAACAATCCCAACGCGACCAGCTCCTGCGGATGTGGCAGCAGCTTCAGCGCCTAGACCTGGTCAACGCACCGGTGGCATAAGGATTGGACCCACGTAACGCAGTGGCCCAAACGGTCTATGCGTTCGCGAGCAAGCCGATCCACTCCGGACCGAGACCAAGGAAGAGAGACCGACAACGTGACGAAACCGGTTCAACCTGACGCGCCAACGCCGCCGAAAGGCAACGGCGGACGCGCCAACTCGTCGACGGAAACGATCGATCAGTGGGCCAGCCAGGAATACAAGTACGGGTTCGTTACGGACATCGAAGCCGACAGCGCGCCACCGGGGCTCAGCGAGGACACCATCCGCTTGATCTCCGCCAAGAAGGGCGAACCGGAGTGGCTTCTCGATTGGCGCCTCAAGGCCTACCGTCACTGGCTCACCATGACGGAACCGACCTGGCCCAAACTCCACTATCCACCCATCGACTACCAGCAGATCGTCTACTATTCCGCACCCAAGCAGAACACCGACGGCCCCAAGAGCCTCGATGAGGTCGACCCGAAGCTGCTGGAGACCTACAAGAAGCTCGGGATCCCTCTGGCAGAGCAAGCGGCACTCGCCGGTGTGGCCGTCGACGCCGTTTTCGACAGCGTCTCCGTCGCCACGACCTACAAAGCCAAGCTCTCCCAGCTCGGCATCATCTTCTGCTCGTTCTCCGACGCCGTGAAAGAACACCCCGAACTGGTCCGCAAGTACCTCGGCAGCGTCGTACCCTACTCGGATAACTATTTCGCCACACTGAACTCGGCCGTCTTCACCGACGGATCGTTTGTCTTCATTCCCAAGGGTGTACGCTGCCCCATGGAGCTCTCCACCTACTTCCGCATCAACGCACAATCGACAGGCCAGTTCGAGCGTACGCTGATCGTCGCCGAGGAAGGCGCCCACGTCAGCTACCTCGAGGGCTGTACGGCACCGATGCGCGACGAGAACCAGCTTCACGCAGCCGTGGTCGAGCTGGTCGCGCTGGACGACGCGACGATCAAGTATTCCACGATCCAGAACTGGTACCCCGGCGACGAAAACGGCGTCGGCGGAATCTACAACTTCGTCACGAAGCGTGGCAAATGCCAAGGAAGGTCGTCGCGGATCTCATGGACGCAGGTGGAAACGGGTTCGTCCATAACCTGGAAGTATCCAAGCTGCATTCTCATCGGCGACAACTCCGTCGGAGAATTCTACTCCGTCGCCCTCACCAACATGTGCCAGCAGGCCGACACCGGCACCAAGATGATCCACATCGGCAAGAACACCAGTAGCACCGTCATCTCCAAGGGGATCTCGGCCGGGCGTGGACAGAACACCTATCGCGGCGGCGTCAAAATCAACAAGGGAGCGGACAACGCACGAAACTTCACACAGTGTGATTCCATGCTGCTCGGCGACCAGTGCGGCGCTCATACCTTCCCCTACATCGAGGTCAAGAACAACACCGCGCGCATGGAGCACGAGGCCACAACCTCGAAGATCGGAGAAGATCAGATGTTCTACTGCAATCAACGCGGTATCAATACGGAAGACGCCGTGTCCATGATCGTCAACGGCTTCTGCAAGGAAGTGTTCAAAGAGCTGCCCATGGAATTCGCCGTCGAAGCACAGAAACTTCTCGAGGTCAGCCTCGAAGGAAGCGTTGGATAATTCACGAAGATTCGGTGAACCGCATCGCGCGGGCTGAAGCCCGCGGCTCAGGACTGGCAGAAAAATGCTTGAAATTCGAAATCTACAGGCCAACGTCGAAGGCAAAGAGATCCTCAAAGGCATCAACCTGACGGTGGCCGCCGGCGAGATCCACTCCATCATGGGACCCAACGGGTCCGGCAAGAGCACACTCGCGCAGGTGCTCGCAGGACGCGATACCTACGAAGTCACCGAAGGCGAGATCCTCTTCGAGGGCAAGGACCTTCTCGAACTCTCGCCCGACGAGCGGGCCGGCGAAGGACTCTTCCTCGCGTTTCAATACCCCGTCGAGATTCCAGGCGTCACCACGAACTACTTCCTCAAAGCCGCGCTCAACGCCGTACGGAAATATCGCGGCGAAGACGAGCTCGACGCGATGGACTTCCTCGCGCACATCAAGGAAAAAGCCGAGCTCGTCGACATTCCGCAAGACCTGCTCAAACGCGCCATCAACGAGGGATTCTCCGGCGGCGAAAAGAAACGAAACGAAGTCTTCCAGATGGCCGTGCTCGAACCGAAACTCTCCGTCCTCGATGAAACCGACTCCGGACTCGACATCGACGCCCTGAGGATCGTCGCCAACGGCGTCAACCAGCTTCGTTCACCACAGCGTGCCGGCATCGTCATCACGCACTATCAGCGCCTGCTCGACTATATCGTTCCGGATTTCGTGCACGTTCTGGTCGACGGACGAATCGTCCAGTCCGGCGACAAGGACCTGGCGTTGCACCTCGAAGACAAGGGCTACGGGTGGATCCGGGAGGATGTGCCCGGCGGCGAACCCGTGGCATCGTAGAGCGAGGCTGCGCCTGACATGATCGAAGTGAAAGAACAAAAACAAACCTACGCAACGCGATTCGAGCGAATCGAGGCCGGAGTCGTCGAAGGCGGTTCCGCGTCGCTACTCGCCATCCGCAAGGCGGCCTTCTCCCGCTTCACGGAACTGGGCTTCCCCACCACCAAGCACGAAGAGTGGCAGTACACCAACATCGCGCCGATCGCCGAAGCCGAGTTCGAGCGGATGGAAACCGACACGGCATCCGGTTCGATCGACGACATCGCCCCATTCAACTTCGGCGCGTGTGCTGCAACCCTCGTCTTCATGAACGGGAAATTCGCACCGCACCTGTCCGCCGTCGGAAACCTGCACGAAGGAATCCGGGCGCGATCTCTGGCCGATGCGCTGAGTTCGGACGATCCGCTGATCACACGCCATTTGGCGCGACACGCCAAGTTCGACGAACACGCCTTCACCGCGCTGAACACCGCCATGATGGAGGACGGCGCGTTTGTCTACATCCCTCCCGGCGTCGTTGTCGAGCAACCGATCCACCTGATCTATCTGACCTCGAGCGCCCAGCCGGGGAGCTATCACCCACGTAACCTCTTCGTCCTCGGTTCCTCCAGCCAGGCAACCCTTGTCGAGAGCTACGCGGGCCTCGAAGGCACCCGTTACTTCTCGAACCCGGTCACGGAAATCGTCACCGAAGCGGGCGCCGTGCTCGACCATTACAAAATCGTCCGCGAGAGCGACGAGGCCTTCCACGTTTCGACCCTGCAACTGCACCAACATCAAGGCAGCAACGCCTCGTCCACCACGGTCTCCATGAATGGACGCCTCGTCCGCAACGACATCCGAACACTACTCGACGGAGATGGCTGCGACTGCACGCTCAACGGCGTGCAGGTCATCGACGGAACGCAGCACGTCGACAATCACCTCGTGGTCGACCACGCCAAACCGAACTGCAACAGTCGAGAGTTCTTCAAGAACGTGCTCAACGGCAAGAGCCGAGGCGTCTTCAGTGGCCGCATCATGGTCCGTGAGGATGCTCAGAAAACCGACGCCAAACAGACCAACCAAAGCCTCCTGCTTTCCGAAGACGCACAGGTGGACAGCAAACCGCAACTCGAGATCCTTGCGGATGACGTGAAATGTACGCACGGCGCCACCATCGGGCAGCTCGATGAAGACGCCGTCTTCTACCTTCAATCTCGCGGCCTGGACTTCGAAACAGCCAGAAGCCTTCTCGTCTATGCGTTCGCTCGCGAAGTGATCGACGAGGTACGAATCGACGGGCTGAGAAATCAACTCGATGAACTGCTCATCGCGCGTCTCCCCCAAGGACAACTGCTTCGGGAAAGACTATGACAACCGTGGCTGATACGTCGAACAAGACTTCCTTCGAACCTGCAACACACGGATTTGACGTCGCGCGCGTCCGGCAAGACTTCCCCATCCTCCACCAGAGCGTGCACGGCCATCCGCTTGTCTACTTCGACAACGCCGCCAGTGCCCAGAAACCACAGGCGGTGATCGACGCCGTCAAACGATTCTACGAAACCGACAACGCCAACATTCACCGCGGCGTTCACAAGCTCAGCGTTCGCGCAACAGAGTCGTATGAACGCGCCCGTATCCGCGCCCGCGACCTCCTCGGCGCTCGCCACCAGGAAGAAATCATCTTCGTCCGCGGCGCCTCAGAGGCCGTCAATCTGGTCGCGCAGACGTTCGGCCGCGCCAACGTCACCTCCGGCGATGAGATCGTGGTCTCCCACATGGAGCACCATTCCAACATCGTCCCCTGGCAGATCCTCTGCCAGCAGACCGGCGCCGTGCTTCGCGTCGCTCCCGTGAACGATCAAGGCGAACTCATCTTCGAGGAATACGAGAAACTCCTCAGCCCACGCACCAAGCTCGTGGCCATGACGCACGTGTCAAACGCCATCGGAACCATCGTCCCCATTCGCGACGTCATCGAGAAAGCACACAAGGTCGGAGCGAAGGTCCTCGTCGACGGCGCACAGGCCGTCCCGCATCTCTCCGTGAACGTGAAAGAACTGGACTGCGACTTCTACACCTTCTCCGGTCACAAGTTCTTCGGACCAACCGGTGTCGGCATCCTCTTCGGAAAGAAAGACATCCTCGAGCACATGCCCCCCTACCAGGGCGGCGGCGAGATGATCCGCTCCGTCACATTCGAGGAAACCACCTACAACGACCTTCCGCATCGCTTCGAAGCCGGAACACCCAACATCGCCGGCGGCGTCGGACTCGGCGCCATCATCGACTACGTCAACGCCCTGGGCTTTGGCAACATCGCAGCCTACGAACATGAGCTGCTCGCCTACGCCACCGCCGCACTCGAAGCGGTCCCCGAGGTTCGACTCGTTGGTACCGCCGCAAACAAGGTCGCCGTAATCTCGTTTGTCGTCGACGGCGTTCATCCGCACGACGTCGGGACGATCCTCGACCAATACGGTATCGCGATCCGAACAGGCCACCACTGTGCCCAACCACTGATGGCACGATTCCAGGTGCCCGCCACCTGCCGCGCATCGCTGGCCTTCTACAACACACGCCAGGAAGTCGACGCCCTGGTTGCGGGAATCCGCCAGGTCGTTAAGGTATTCGGGTAATGGGTGACCTCGACGATCTCTATCAGGAACTGATCCTCGACCACAACAAGAGTCCGCGCAATCGCGGTGAACTCGAAAACGCCACCTGCAAAGCCGCCGGACACAACCCCCTCTGCGGAGATCGCGTAACCGTCTTCGCAACGATCGAAGACGGCATCATCAAGGAAATCACCTTCGATGGCGCCGGCTGTGCCATCTCGACCGCGTCAGCCTCGTTGATGACCGAATCACTGAAGGGCAAAACGCTCGAAGAGGCCAAGGCACTCTTCAAGGGCTTCCACGGACTCGTCACCGAAGAGACCGAAGAAACCGAAGACGGACCAGGCCTCGGAAAGCTGGCCGTGTTCTCCGGCGTCTGCAAGTACCCCGCCCGCGTGAAGTGCGCAACACTGGCCTGGCACACCGTTCACGCCGCACTGAGCGAAAACGGCGATACCGTGACGACGGAGGACGACGAATGACGCCCGATGCACACAGCGCCCCCTCCCCGGTCGACCAACTCAAGTCCCAAGCGCTCAAGGCGCAGGTCATCGAAACGCTGCGAACCATCTTCGACCCCGAAATCCCGGTCAACATCTACGACTTAGGCCTCATCTACGACGTCGACGTCGCCCCCACCGGAAACGTCGACATTCGCATGACACTGACCTCGCCCATGTGCCCCGTCGCCGGTAGCCTCCCTCCAGAGGTCGAAGCCAAAGTTGCCGCCGTCGAGGGCGTCGCCACCGCCACCGTCGAACTCGTCTGGGAACCAACCTGGACACCCGACAAAATGTCCGAAGCCGCACGCCTCCAGCTCAACATGTAACCTCTCCCCGCCGATCCCCGACGGGTGCCATGGGCAAACTCGTTTGCCCGTGTATCGTTTGCGTCGTCGCGACCCATCCTCGCCCGGTGCCATGGCAGGACAAGCGCCACAATGCTCGACCGGCACCGCGCGCCATCCCCAAGCGAAACGCCACCGGGACCCAACAGTGTTCCTTCGCCGCTGCCGCCTCGGCCAAAAAAGACCAGGATCGGCGTCATCTGCGGGCGCGTCCGGCGGGCATACGGCCGGCGACGGTGAATGCCATCCCGCTTGCATTGCCAACCCCCGGCGGTATCGTAGCCCAAGCGACTTCGCGCTCGGCGGGTACGGCCAAAATGGCCGCTGAAAACACCTGTCGAATCGTCCAACGCCGCCAAAGGCAATCTTGGGAGACACCCGATCATGGACTGGGGAATGAAAAACCGCCTCGCAGGCATCATCAAACCGACCACCGGCCGATGCGTTATGCTCGCCGTCGACCACGGCTACTTTCAAGGACCCACCACCGGCCTCGAGAAGCCGGGGCAAACCGTCGCCCCGCTGCTCGACTACGCAGACTCGCTCATGCTCACCCGCGGCGTGCTTCGCAACACCATCGACGCCGACCGACGCATCCCCATTGTGCTCCGCGTCTCCGGCGGAACGAGTATCCTCAAGGAGGATCTGTCGGCCGAAGACATCACCGTCTCCGCCGAAGACGCCATTCGCCTCAACGCATCAGCCATGGCCACCTCAATCTTCGTCGGCTCGCCAAACGAGAAGCAGACCCTCACCAACCTCTCGCGCCTCTGTGATCGGGGTCAGAAATACGGCCTGCCCGTTCTCGCCGTCACGGCCGTCGGTAAAGAAATGGTCCGCGACGCCCGCTACCTGGGCCTCGCATGCCGCATCGCGGCCGAACTCGGCGCCCAAATCGTCAAGACTTACTACTGCGAAGGCTTCGAGAAGGTCGTCGCCGGATGCCCCGTTCCCGTCGTCATCGCCGGCGGCAAGAAAATCGAAGAACGAGACGCGCTCAAACTCGCCCACGACGCCGTCTCCGCCGGCGCCGTCGGGGTCGACATGGGACGCAACATCTTCCA